>CAXSEO010000099.1:0-7393 GCA_964235525.1 uncultured Sphingomonas sp.
CGACGTGGAGGCCCGCGCCGCCGGGCTCGAGCCGATCCTCGACCACGACTTCATCGAACAGCACACCGTTCGCTTCGAGGATTTCGCCGCCAAGGCGCGCGACACCAGTTGGGGCGAGATCGAGCGTGAGAGCGGGCTGACCCGCGAGGCGCTGACCGAGGCGGGGAAGGTCTATGCCCGCTCAAAGGCGGTGATCGTGGTCTATGGCATGGGGCTAACCCAGCACCGGCACGGCATGGACAATCTGTTCATGGTGATGAACCTGCTGTTTCTGCGCGGCAACATCGGCAAGCCGGGCGCGGGGCCGGGGCCGGTGCGCGGGCACAGCAACGTGCAAGGCCAGCGCAGCGTCGGCATCACCGAGAAGCCGGAGCTTGCGCCGCTCGATCGGCTCAAGGAGCTGTACGAGTTCGAGCCGCCGCGCGAGAAGGGCTGGGACACGGTCGAGGCATGCGAGGCGGTGCTGAGCGGCGAGGCGCAGGCGTTTCTTGGCCTCGGCGGCAACTTCGTCCGCGCAGTGCCCGAGACGTCGCTGGTCGAGGAGGCGTGGCCGCGGCTCGACCTCACCGTCCATGTCGCGACCAAGCTCAACCGGTCGCATTTGTTGCCGGGGCGGACCTGTTACCTGCTCCCCTGCCTCGGCCGGATCGAGCGCGACGACCAGGCGGCGGGGCCGCAGGCGGTGTCGATGGAGGACAGCTTCTCCACCATCCACGGCTCGCGCGGGCGCGCCGAGCCCGCCTCCCCGCACCTCCTGTCCGAACCGGCGATCGTGGCGGCGATGGCGATGGCGACGCTGGAGCCTAACCCGAAAGTGCCGTGGGCCGAGTGGGTCGGCGACTATGCCCGCGTGCGCGACGCGATCGAGAACACCTATCCTGACCAGTTCGCGAACTTCAACCAACGCTTGTTCACCCCTGGCGGGTTCTGGCGTGGCAACGCGGCCGCGCATCGCGAGTGGAAGACCGCGAGTGGCAAGGCCGAGTTCAACGTCCCGAGTGTGATGAACGCCGCCGGTTTCGACGACGGCGGCGACCGCTTCCGGCTAATCACGCTGCGCTCCAACGACCAGTTCAATACGACGATCTACGGCTATCACGACCGCTTCCGCTCGATCCGGGGGACGCGCGACATCGTGATGATGTGCCGCGCGGACCAGGCGCGGCTCGGCGTCAGGGAGGGTGACACGGTGGTGCTGGTCGGCGACGCTGGCGACGACGTGGTCCGCCGGGTCGAGGGGCTGACCGTGATCGACTACGACATCCCACCCGGCTGCATCGGAATGTACTACCCCGAGTCCAACGTGCTGATCGCGCTGAGTCACTACGCGCTGGACAGCATGGTGCCCGCCGCCAAGTCGGTGCCGGTGCGCGTGGAGGTGATGCGCTGATTCTCGGCGCGATCCTCGCCGGCGGACGGGCGACCCGGTTCGGCTCGGACAAGGCGCTGGCCGAATGGCGCGGGCGCGCGCTGATCGCCTGGGCGGCGGATGCGCTCCGGCCGTGGGCGGGCGAGTTGGTGGTATGCGGGCGCGAGTGGGGTGGGTTGCCGTCCGTGGCCGACCTACCCGCGCCGGGGCTGGGGCCGCTCGGCGGGTTGGCGGGGGCGCTCCGTCATGCCGAGACGACCGGGGCCGATACGGTGCTGACGATCGCGTGCGACATGATCGACGTGCCTGGCGCGTTGTTCGAGCGGCTGACCCACCGCGCGCCAAGCTATTGCGAGGACGCGCCGGTGCTCGGCTTCTGGCCCGCCGCCCTCGCGGGCACGCTGCGCAGTCGGCTGGTGGCCGGGGGAGAGCAATCGCTGCGAGGCTGGGCTCGCGCGGTTGGGGCGGTGCCGGTGTCGGTGGGCGCGCCGCTCCGCAACATCAATACCGTGTCGGATTTGGAAACGACATGACGTCACGCGACGTGTCGGTGCTGGTATTGCGCCCAAACGGGCACGAGCCGCGCGGGCGTACGGTGCCGGTCGAGGCTCCGGTCGCGGTCGAGGTCGACGGGCTGGGCTATGCGGTGATGATGATGACCCCCGCCGACTTGCGGGAGTTCGCGACCGGGTTCCTGCTCACCGAGCGGCTGATCGATACGCCCGCCGACCTCGTCGACCTCGACCCGTTCGAGAGCGAAGCGGGGTGGATCATCCGCGCGACCCTCGCCGAGCGTTGCGCGGGGCGGGTCGGCGAGCGGGTGCGTCACCGCACCAGCGACACCTCGTGCGGGCTGTGCGGTATCGCCGGGCTGGAGCAGCTCCACCGCCCCGTCCCCGCCCGCCCGTCCGCGCCGAGCGTGACCCCCGACGCGCTATTCGCCGCGCTCGCGGGCCTGCGCGAGTATCAGCCGCTCAACACGCTCACCGGCGCGGTCCACGCGGCGGCGGCGTGCGACGAGTACGGTGCGATCCTTGCGGCCTACGAGGACGTCGGTCGCCACAACGCGCTCGACAAGCTGATTGGCGCGATGGCGACGCGGGCAATCAGCCCCGCTTTCCTGCTGGTCACGTCGCGCGTCAGCTTCGAGATGGTCGACAAGGCGCTGGTCGCGCGCGCGCCGTTGTTAGTGGGGCTATCCGCGCCCACCAGCATGGCGATCGACCACGCACGCGCGCACGGGCTGACGCTGGTCGCGCTGGCGCGGAGCGATGCGATGCTGGTGGTGAACGACCCGGCTGGGGTGTTCGGAGGAGAGAAGTAATGCGGTGGATGTACGCCCTGGCGCTGGTCGCCTCGCCCGCGCTGGCGCACGACGCCGCGCCGTCCGCGCCAGCCCCCGCCACCGTGCGCGTCGCACTCGAGACGAGCGAAGGGCAGATCGTGCTCGAGCTGGAGAAGGAGCGTGCGCCGATCACCACTGCGAACTTCCTGCGCTACGTCGATCAGCACCGGCTCGACGGCGTCGTCTTCTATCGGACGGTGAAGGTCGCGCCCGGGTTCGGCTTCGTCCAGTTCGGCGTCCAGAATCAGCCCAAACGCGTGCTACCGCCGATCAGGCATGAGCCGACCACGCTGACCGGCGTCCACCACACCGACGGCGCGATCTCGCTCGCGCGGCTGGCACCCGGCACCGGGCGCGGAGACTTCACGATCAGCGTTGGCGACCAGCGCCCCTCGCTCGACGCGGACCCGAGCAAGCCGGGCGACAATCTCGGCTATGCGGCGTTCGGGCATGTGGTGGAGGGCATGGACGTGGTCGCGCGCATCCTCGACGCCCCGGTCGATGCGACCAAGGGACCGTTTAAGGGCGAGACGATCGCAATGCCGGTGAAGGTGATCTCGGCAAAACGAGTGTCTTTCGTGACTCTACCTACTCCGATGCCGTGACGGTTCCGGTAGCAGTGCGCCGCGGCAAAGCCGCGTGGTCAGTCGGCGCTGGGCGCCGCTGGCCGCGCTTGCGCGCCTCATGGCTTGCTTCGCACGCCATGGGCGCGCTGCGCGGTAGCGGAGGAGGGACTTGAACCCCCGACCCCAGGATTATGATTCCCGTGCTCTAACCAGCTGAGCTACTCCGCCCCACCGCGTGGGAAGCGGGCCTATAGGAGCGCGTTCCCGAGCGGGTCAAGCGAACATATCGCGGCTGAGCGCCTCCCACGGGCCGCCGCGATACCACCATGCGGCCAGCCCCGCGACCGCGACCGGGCGGGCCACGAACCCCGCCGACAGCTCGGTGAGCAGCGCCTTGGCGGCGGCGGGTTCCACCTTGTTCTGCACGGTGACGTGCGCGCGCCAGCCCTGCTTGTCCTGCGGCAGGAGGACGCCCGCGCACGCCTCCGCCAGCTCGCCGCGGATCGCGGCCAGTTCGGGCGAGTCGATCCGGTAGGCCACGCCTCGCCCTAGCGAGAACAGCCCCGCCACCCGCGCAGGCGGTGCGCGCACGCCGCGCGTCGCCGCCGCCAGCCGCTGCTTCAGCTCGGGCGCTAGGCTAGGTTGCAGGTGATGAAATAGGGTCAGATGCGCCGCCAACTGGTTGCGTTCGGGCGGGAAATGCTCGCGGCGCAGGCGATCGAACCACGCCTGGTCCTCCGCACCGAGCAGGGCGGACACGATGATCGGCGCGGGGTCGCTCAGAACCAGGGGCGCTTGTTCTGAACGTACATCGCGTCGAACTCGGCGGGGCTTTTCGTCAGATAGATGATTGCCTCGACAAGGCAGACGATGCTGATCGCCATCAGCCCGAACACGCCGATGACGATGATGGCGAGCAGGAACGAGACCAGCGTTCCGATCAACAAGATCGCGCCTTGCGCGCCATAGCCAAGGTAGAACTTGTGAATCCCCCACGGCCCGAGGAACAGCGCCAGCAGACCGGCGGCGACGTTCGATTTCGCGTAAGGCTGACCCGGATAGGCTGACTGCGCCGGGTACGACGCGCCGCTCGGCTGTCCCGCCATGGCGGGCAAGGGATAGATCTCGCAGGCGATCGCGCCGTTCCCGGGCTCGAAATCCACCGCCACACCCGACCGGATCAAGGTTGGGTCCGCCCGGTATTCAGTATCGATGAAGCTGTACCGGCTGCCGTCGTCGCCGGTCACCACACCCGTGCCGCGAACGACGTCGTACCCGAGGATAATTCCGCGCATCTCAACCCCACTCGCTTGTCCCGTCACCAGCGTAGCGCGGCCGACCCCGCTGACAAGCCGTGTCGGTCAAATCTCCACCTGACTGCCCAGCTCGACGACGCGGTTGGTGGGCAGGCGGAAAAACTCCATCGCCGACTCCGCGTTGCGGAGCAGCCAGGCGAACAGCTTCTCGCGCCAGATCGCCATGCCGGGCCTGGACGAGGTGAGCAGCGTCTGGCGCGACAGGAAGAAGCTGGTGTCCGTCATCCGGAACGCCGCGCCGCAGCCGCCGAGCTGGCTGAGGGCGGCGGGCACGTCGGGCGTCTCCATGAAGCCGAAGCGCGCCACCACGCGGTGAAAACCCTGCCCCAAATCCTCGTGCACGAAGCGGTCCGCGTCGGCGAGGTACGGCGCATCGCCGATCTTCACCGTCAGCAAAATCACCCGTTCGTGCAGCACCCGGTTATGCTTGAGGTTGTGGAGCAGCGCATGCGGCACGCCTTCGGGGGTCGAGGTCATGAACACGGCGGTACCCGACACGCGCGTGGCCGCGCTCGCGGCGGAGTCGATGAACACCCTGATCGGCATCGCGGACTCGCGCATTCGCGCGATCATCAGCTGCCGCCCCTTCGACCAGGTGGTGAGCAGCGTGAAGATCACCACGCCGACCGCCACCGGGAACCATCCGCCCGAAGGCAGCTTGGTCAGGTTGGCGAGCAGGTACGCGCCATCCACCACGAAGAACAGCGCCAGCAACGGCACCGCGTAATACACCGGCCAGCGCCACAGCCGGAAGATCGCGACCGACAACAGGCAGGTGTCGATCGTCATCGCCCCCGTCACCGCGATCCCGTATGCGCCGGTGAGCCGCGAGGAGGTCTGGAACGAGACCACCAGCAACACCGCCAGGATCATCAGCGTCCAGTTGATCAGCGGGACATAGATCTGCCCCGCCGTGCGCGCGCTGGTATGGTCGATTCGGAGCCGCGGCACGAAGCCGAGCTGGATCGCCTGCTGCGTCACCGAGAACGCGCCGGAGATCACCGCCTGGCTGGCGATGATCGCCGCCGCCGTCGCAAGCACCACCAGCGGCAGGCGCAGGCTGTCGGGCGCGAGCATGTAGAACGGGCTCCGCAGCGCCGCCGCGCCCGCGCGCGACAGCAGGGCGGCCTGTCCCATATAGTTCAGCATCAGCGCGGGCAGGACGAAGCACAGCCACGACACGCGAATCGGGTTGCGCCCGAAATGGCCCATGTCCGAATACAGCGCCTCTGCCCCCGTCACCGCCAGCACCACCGAGCCGAGCGCCAGGAACGCGGGCCCCGGCTCGTGCGCGAAGAACCGCGCGGCATAATGCGGCGACAGCGCCCACAGCACGCCCGGCGTCCGCGCGATCGACGACAGCCCCAGCACCGCGATCACGACGAAATAGACCAGCATCACCGGCCCGAACAGGAGCCCGACCTGCGACGTGCCGCGGCTTTGCAGCGCGAACAGCGCGAGGAGGATCAGCACGCTGATCGGCAGCACCAGGCGCGCGAAGGCGGGCGTCGCGACCGCCACGCCCTCGACGGCGGACAGCACCGACACCGCGGGTGTGATGATGCTGTCGCCGTAAAACAACGCGGTCGCGAACACGCCGAGCAGGACGATCCCCTTGCCCCACCGTTTCGTCTTCGTCCGCCCCGACACGAGCGCGAGCAGCGCCAGGCTGCCGCCCTCGCCCTTGTTGTCCGCGCGCATGATGACGGTGACGTATTTGAACGTCACCACGATCATCATCGACCAGAAGATCAGGCTGACCACGCCCATGATGTGCGCGGCGTCGAGCGTGAGGTGGTGCCGCCCGGCAAAGGTGACACGGAAAGCGTAGAGCGGGCTGGTGCCGATATCACCGAACACCACCCCGACCGCGCCGACCGCGAGCTTGCCCAGCGCCTCGCGGCGGTGCGGCGCGCGGTCGTTGGGCAGCAGGGACGGCGCGACCGACGGCGGCGCGCTCTCGACGACCGTGCTCACCGGACCTGGGCAGTGCTGATCATGTCGGGATGATGGCTCGCTAGGCACCGCGCACTGGGGCGACGCGATGGCGCGGCCCTAGCATGCCCGCTCCCGCAGCCGCAACGGCGGGACAGGCGCGCGACTTTGCGCGCGCGCCGTGGTTATAGGGACAACTCGAGTCGCTCCCGGAGTTCGTACATGCGCGTCGGTATCCCCAAGGAAATCAAGAACCATGAATATCGCGTCGGGCTGACCCCGCCCGCGGTCGCCGAACTGGTCGCGGCCGGGCATGAGGTGATCGTCGAGACGCAGGCGGGCGTTGGCATCGACTTCGACGACGCGCATTACCTAGAGGTCGGCGCGCGCATCCTGCCGGATGCGGCCGCAGTGTTCGGCGCGGCGGACATGATCGTCAAGGTCAAGGAGCCCCAGCCGTCGGAGATCGCGCTGCTCGAGCCCCGGCACCTGCTGTTCACCTATCTCCACCTCGCCGCCGACAAGCCGCAGGCGGAGGGGCTGATGAAGTCCGGTGCGACCTGCATCGCGTACGAGACGGTGACCGCGCCCGGCGGCGGGCTGCCATTGCTCAAGCCGATGAGCGAGGTCGCCGGGCGCATGTCGGTGCAAGTCGGCGCGCATTACCTGGAGAAGGAACAGGGCGGGCGCGGCGTCCTGCTCGGCGGCGTGCCAGGCGTCGCCCCCGCCCGCGTCGCGATCCTTGGCGGCGGCATCTCGGGCATCAACGCCGCGCAGATGGCGGTCGGGATGCGCGCGGACGTGACGATCTATGACCTCAACATGAGCCGGCTCGCCGAGCTCGACATGTACTTCTCCAGCC
>CAXSEO010000100.1:0-7377 GCA_964235525.1 uncultured Sphingomonas sp.
CTGGGCAGGCAGCCGTTGGTCAGGAGCGAGCCCGCCAGATCAGAGTATCGCGGGAAATGCTTGAACCGTTTGGTGACGTAGCGCACGACCTCGTGACGGATGCGCCGCTCGTCCATCCAGCGCTGCATCAGCGCGACGTATTGGTATGTCTCGGACTTCTCGGCCCCGGGATCAGCGAACAAGACCAGGTCGGGAGGCGTGCCGCGCTCCGCGAGCTCGACGAGGATCGCGGTCGAGTCCACGCCTGCGCCGTAGGCGAGCACGACCGGGGTGCCGCATGCTTCGTGCATAGTGGGTATCCTAGTTTGCGGGGGAGCAAGCCGATGCGCGACCGCGCCGCATCGGCTCAGGCCGGAAAGGCGAGTTGGTGGCCGGTCGCCGGGCGAGGCAGGGGCATGTCAACCACGTCGAGCCGCCAGTCCCAAAGGCCCTTGCCGGTCAAGCCCACATGCCTGAACCCGGCCTGCCGGTAGCAGTGGCCGAACACACGCTCGCCGCGGCTCATTGTGCCGGGCACGGCTTTCGGGTCGACGAAGGTAATCATGCCAGCGCGCGGCGGCGTCGGCCACGTCGCCCGGGTCGCGGCGATCGCTTCTCGGAAGAACTCGCTCGCGCGGCCATCACATTCCTTGCGGAACAGCGTGTTGACCCACGCGCCCGGCCAGCCGTGGCTGGCGTAGCGCTCGTCCTGCCAGGACGTGACCCAGACGGCACCCGGCCGGGTTAGGACCAGGCATCTTCCCGGCGGCACGAACTGCGGCGACCCCGGGCTTTGTCGGTTATAGTGGCGATCGGCGAGGGCGCGCGCGAACGGGTCGGCGCGCCACGACACGGTCCAGGACAAGGGTCCTCTCAACCGATGGTGGCGGAGGGCGCGCATTCCTTGGTGGTGCCGGTCTCGCGGTCGACCAGCTCGTGCGGGTGATCCTCGAGCACAAAGGCGTCGCTGGCACGATAGACCGAACGATCGAGAAAGGCGGTGACGGCGCTGTTGGGGACGTAGGTCGCGAACCCCTTATGGTCGACGCGTTCGACGATCGATGCCGACACGCCGACCTTGCCGGTCGGAACCCAGTCCGCCCAGTCTCCCCAGGCGCTGGTGACCACGTGCTTGCCGATCGCGGCCTGGAAGGCGGCGCGTCGGCGAATGACGTGGTTGTCGCGGGGCGCGACCGGCTCGCCGGTGTGCGCGGTCCAAAGGTCAGGCAGCCAGCAGCGCAGGGTCGCGCGCGCCTGCGCCAGCTGAGCCTCGGGCTCGAGAAGGCGCGAGGAACGGAATTCATCGCCGAAGGCGACCATAACTCGTGCCCAGTCGACGTCTTCCTCATAGGCACCGTCGCCGAGGCGCAGCGCATCGGGCATCGACGCCTCGCGTTCGTCCGAGAGGAGGAAGCCGCCATGCGAGGCGGTGCTCGCGTGCCATATGCCTGGGAGTAGCTGCTCGGCTGCCCGGATGACGCCCCAGGGACTGTGCGTGGGGCACGTGGTGGACGGGAAAGCCATGGTCCTTGCTCCTGTTCGCTGGATCAAGACCGCCCTTCTCTCTCCTCTTCCTGCCGGCGTCGACGCCGGGGCTTGCGAGATCGTTACGTTCACGTTATGATCCCGAACTGAGAGGACTGGCGATGCTTCCGCGTAATTCCCGCTATATCGGCCACGAGTTCGAGGCCGACATCACGTTAATCGACGCCGGCACCGATCCCGATGCGTCGCCGACCAGGCGCATGATCGCTAACGCTTCGATCGGGGTCGGGCTTGAGGACGCGTATTACTCGGTACGCGAATTGCGCGAGGCGGTGGCCTGGGTCGACAACGAGGATCCGCGCGGCCGCAAGCGATTGTCCGAGATCCTCAGCAACCGCTGCGACGATTATCAGCGGTGCATTTACTACTGCCTCGCCGGGCGAGGCATCGGTAACATGCTCGCCGACCTGTACTGGCTCGAGCTGCTGCTGCTCGCGCGTTCGCGCGTCGGCGTCCAAGCCGCGCGCGCCAGATACCATGTCGTGGAGACATATGGCGCATATGTGGCGGGCGCGCCCGATGCGGTGGTGCCGACGTTCGACCCGACCTTCGCGCTTGGGGAGTCCTGGAAACGCGAACCTTGGCAGCGCGGTTTCGCTGGCTGATCAGCTCGACGTGTCGGTGATGAACTGCTCGAGCAGCACGTCGCCGCGATCGATCCATGTCTTGGCGGGGGCGATCGTCAGCAGGACGTCCATGGGCAGTTCGGCCGCGCGTGTCTTGGCGATGGGTTCGGCGTAGATAAGAGGTGTCGCGGCGTGGCCGCTGCCGTAGGTCACGCGCCTTTCGATCACGAAAACCTCCATTCGGTCGCGACATGGGGGTAGCGGCCGGCGATGTCGGCATCGACGACCTTCACCGGCTGCAACGGATCGCCAGTTTTGACGACCGCGATCTCGCGGGCGTCTTCCTCGACGATCTGCTCGCCGACACGGTTCGCGTGTTCGACGCTGCAGAGCACGGCGCGTTTGGGGCTGAGCGGCTCGGACATCATCGGTGCTCGTCAGTTGCCGCGCGGCGGAAAAGCGGGCGCATGGACCTTGGTCTTATGCACGAGCAACCAGGGCCGATCCATCAGGCCGGGTACGCGATATTCCTGGCCTGATTCGTCGCGCAAGATGATCCTCCGGCCCCGACGCGATACATTTAACGTGTCGCGGGTGATCGAGCCCTTGCCGAATGTCAGCGGCTCGGCGAACCGGATGGTCGCGCCATTGGGAAGATCACGCGCGCGGGCGTTCAGCGTCCTGAAGCAGCGCCGCCGCCAGTCGAGCGCGAACTCGTCGAGGGTCGGACCGAGCAGCGCCAGGATATGGGCCGGGCAGTCGGCTTCGGTCGGTCCTGAATGTTCGGTCATGTCTTTGTAGCCAAATGCCTCGCCCTGACGGTTGCCGGGTGACCAGCGGACCTTGCAGATGATCGCGAACACAGGGCCCGGCACGCCGTCGTCGGTCGGCTGGGCCGCGGCGTAATAGAGTTGGTTCCGCGGCGTGGACGACGCGATTACGCAAAGGGCGCGGCGCGACCCGTCGTCGGCGGTTTTCTCGTAGGTGAACTGTGCGTCGAGGTACGCCTTGGGCGTTTTGTGAACGCCCATCGAGCTCAGTGGCATGGTAAGCCAGCCCATGATCTATCTCCTAACAGATGATGTCGGTGCGGAGTGTCACGCGGAGCGGGCGAGCATAGCTTCGCCGGGTTCGTGCATGAGGACCGCCGGTTTGTCCGAACTCGCGTCGGCCTCCGCTGGAATACTGAAGTCGGCGAGGTAGCGGTACGCAGCTTCCGCCCTCGCGGCGGCGGTGATGATCGCAGTCTTGTCGCCGCGTAGAATTGTGAGCCAGTGGTGGACATAGCTCGCATGGCTGTCGTGGAGCTCGTTCGGAAGATCGAGATCGGCGCACACCATCCCGGCACCGATTTCGGCGACCAGCTCCTCGAACGCATACGCCTTGTCGCCGAAGCGCTTGCCGAAAGTGCGCGCTAGCCGGGCCTCGTGGCCCGTCCAGTGAACATGCTCATGAGCGTTGGTGGTTGCCTCGTGATCGGCGCTGCGGAACGCGGATGGGAGCGGGAGCTGGATATAGTCGGCCTCGGGTGAGAAATAGGCGCGGTCGCCGCCCCGGCGAACGTTGCTCGGGATGGCGGCGAAGAACGCGTCGATCGCGGCCTGACGCTCGGACGGATCGGGCGCCGCATCGGGAACTGCGGGCGGGTAATAGTGCGCGGGCAGGCCGTCGATCTGATCGGCCGAGAAGACAGTGTAGAAGCGCATGAAGCGGATCATGCGCTGCTCGGTCGCCCCGGTGTGCGAGTTCTCGACCTCGCGCGATACCGAGTTGAAGTAGATTGACGGGCTGGCCTTCTCGCCGCGCCGGACCTGACCGCCGAGCGCATCGGCTTGCGTGTAGGTCATCCAGTAGCGGCTCCGGTAGCCCATCGAGTCGCCGATCGCCCAGAGCAGCAATCGGTTGATGCCTGAATAGGGCTTGCCCTGATGGCGGAGTGGCGGGCCTCCCCCACCCCGGGTACGCCAAGGGCGCTTCCAGGGCGGCACGCCTTTCTCCAGGCGGTCGATGATGATGGCGGTGACTTCGGCGGCGATGTCGCGCTTGGGCGCGTTTGGGCGGCGCATGGCGAGCCTCCTCAAAAGGGCGTGAACAAAAAGACCGCCGTGCCCGGGGGCACGGCGGTCGGAGAGGTTGGCAAGTCAGGCGGTCAGGCCGCGATCGTCTCGTCGGGCATGACGGCGGCGTCGGCGTCGAGCTCGCCGTCTCCGGCGAGCTGGTCCGTGTCGTCGGTCCCCGCGTCCTCGTCGGCGTGGCCCGCAATGTCGTCGAAGTCGGCGTCGTCTTCGTCGTCGACCTCACTGGTCGCCGCGACGGTGAACATCATTGCGGCCGGAACCCAGGCGAGCGCGGCCTGCTTGATCTCGGCCTCGACGATCGCGGTCCCCGCGAACAGCTTCTCGCAAGTTGCCGAGAGTTCGGACTTCTTCGACCCCGCATAGCGCGATGCGAGCTCGGTGCCGCCCACCTCGGTGAGCAGCGCGAGGATCGAGCCCTTCGACACGCGGTCGAAATAGTTCTCCGCAGTCGGGCGCCAGAGTTTTGCGATGTCGATGTCGAGGAGCTGCGCGAGGCAGGCGTGCATCGGAGTCAGGCGCGTGTTGCCGTCGGGCTTCGCCTGGAGCGACGCGGCGATGATGACGGCAAGCCAAGCCGCCTTGCTGTCGTCATTGAGGTCGCGTAACGCGGCGAACCTCTCGGTGACCTCGACGTGGCCCTGCCAGGTGTTATCGAGCGCCTCGCGCGCCTCGGCGACATCGACGCGCGCGGGCGAGGGCGTTATCTCGGCCGGCAACGAAGGATCCTCCGGTCGTCGAGCGGAGAGCGTGGTGCCCTTGGTCGGCCACGCCGCGTCGGCCAGCGAGAACAGCATGAAGTCGAGCGCGAGCCCGGCATTGCCGATCAGCGCTGCGGCGAGCACGTCCCGGCGGTGAACCGCCAGCTCGTCGGACAGCCGACCACTCATCGGCTTGCCGCCCGGCGTGAGCTCGGCGGGCCCCTTCGCCGGCGACAACGACGACGACCGATTGCGATCACCGGCCCCGCCCTGGTCGTCGGCCCCGAGCTTTTTCTCGCTGTAATAGACCTGTTCGAGTCGCAGCGAGCCGTCCGTCCCGAGCAGCAGGAACGCACCGACTTCGGGCTTGAGATGCTCGGGGATGACCTTGGGGCGATCCTGGAGCGCGGCATACTCCGTCTGCAGCGCTCGGTACTCGGTCTCGAGCGCGTCACGGTCGAGGTCCTCGTCACCCTCGTCTTCCATCAACAGTACGATCTCGTCCTGCCTGATGTCGATCGCATTCATGCGCGCGGCCTCACCCTCGGTCGGCGGTACCGCCTCGAGGGCGACGCGGTACAGCTGCTGCGCCTCGTGATAGCTGCTGTGCCCGGCGATCGGGCGGATCCAGCCGAGGCCGGTGTCCTGGCCGATCTTCTGTGCGGCACCGGTCATGATCTCGCCTGCGACCCGCTCGGCAATCTCCGGGTCGACCCAGCGGTCACCGTCCTCGGTGAACAGGTCGGGGTCGATGCGGCCGCCTGCCGCTTCATAGGCGGTGCGACCAATCAGCAGCGCGACCGGGTCGGTCGAGCGCATCGCGTCGCCCGCGATCGCACGGCGGATCGTGTCGGCGTTGTAATAGTCCTGCCGACCGTAGGTCTCGAATGCGCGCAGCTGCTTCTCATGGCTCTCAGTGGAAGCATAGGCTTTCGCCTTTTCCAGGGTGAGCGTGCCGTCCGCGAGCGCGTCAAAGATTACGGTGGCGAGGCTCGCCAGTCGAAGTCGCCCTTCCACGAACCGCACGGTCTGGCCGAAGATCCGGGCGACATCGTTGATATTGCGGCCTTCTCCGATGAAGTGCTGGAACGCGCGGCACTCCTCGGCCGGGGTCAACCGGAGCTGGGTGAAGTTGGCGAGCAGCGACGTTTCCGAGAGCTCGGCGTCGGGTGCCTTGATGACTTTGACCGGGACGTCGAAGGTTTCCGGGTCGATAGTGCCGTCCGCGGCGAGCAGCTGCAGCGCGCGGAGGCGACGGCCACCGTCAAACACCTCGAACACGGTTTTGGAACGACCGCTCGGGGTAACCAGCAGGTTCTGGAGAATGCCCTTTGCGGCGATGCCCGCGGCGAGCGGCTCGATCTCGAGATTGTCCGACGTGCGGACGTTGATGGGCGATAGCTTGAGCTTCGCGAGCTTGACGGTGTCGGTCATGGGAGGGGTGCCTCATCGATGCGGCACGGGTCTTCCGAGGACGCCTTGTCCCCTGCCCGGCCACCCCTCCCCTTCCCTCTCCTCTTCTAGTCCGGGTCGTCGTGCGCGACGGGCTCGCCAGCGGTGCTCATCGCGTCATGGCGCTTGCCCGGTTATGCTTCGCGCGGGCTCGTGGTCGCGCTCTCGCCACCGAAGTGCTCCTGCACAGCCTGCTTGGCTTCAGCCACGCTCTTGCGGGCGCGCTTTACGGGCTTCTCCGTAGGCTGTGCCACTTGCTGGGGTGCTTCCTCAACGGCCTGCCCGCCCTTGCGCCCGAGCCCGATCTTGTGCGCCATCGCGCGGCGAGTTTCTGAATAAGCAGGGGCCACCATCGGATAGTCCGCCTTGAGCCCGTATCGTTTGCGGTACTCGTCCGGAGTCAGGCCGTTGCTCGACAGGTGACGGCGAAGCGTCCGGTACGGCTTGCCGTCGATCATGGAGATGATCCGGTCGGGGCTTCCGAGCGACTTCCGCGCGGTAACGGCGGCCTTGTACTCGGGCTCCACCCGCGGTTCGGGTTGAGGCTCGGGTACGCTGCTCTGGGAGAGCCCGTTCACAGCGTCGTGCATCGCCTTCAGAAATGTGGGAACATCATCGGCGTGAACGCGGGTATTGTGGTTGCCAAGCCATGCTACGGTCAGTTCGGTCGCCAGCTCGATGCTGTTCAGGTCGTCGGACATTCAGGGCTCCTCTAAGCCGCGCCTTACGACTGACCGGGCACGTCGGCAACGACGGACATTGCGCAGCTCTCTCCGAATTAGTCATGCAACAGAGGCGATCGCCTCGACGATTTCCGCCCCGCGGTCGACGGGCAGGAACACGCGGGTCTTGTACTGGATGACCTCGGTGTAGCAGCCAAGCGACTTGAGCCAGGGCAACCGCGCCGCGGGCGCGCCGACCAGTTCGATGCGCGACTGGTCGTTGACCTTGGCGCGGCGTAGCGTTGCTGGGAACGGACGCGAGATGTTTATGGCTCGGCCTCCAAGGACGGCGGCGGCGATCGTCGACGACGGAAGGTCGTCATCGGCGGCGAGGCCC
>CAXSEO010000101.1:0-7365 GCA_964235525.1 uncultured Sphingomonas sp.
GGCGAACACCGCCGACCATACCGCGGGCGAGCGCGCCGCGCCCCTGTGGTGGCTCCCGGCGCGCGATTTGTTCTCGTTCATCGTGTTCCTCGCGAGCTTCTTCGTCGCGCGAGTTGATTGGCGCGGGGCAAGGCTTAGAATGGAGGGCAACGGTCGCATCGCGGCCGAACCGTAAAGGCCTGCCCATGCTCCGAACCCTCTTCCTCCAGGCACCCTCGTTCGACGGTTATGACGGCGGCGCGGGCGCGCGTTATCAGATGAAGCGCGAGGTGCGGTCGTTCTGGTACCCGACTTGGCTCGCGCAGCCCGCGGCGCTGGTGGAGGGGTCGAAGCTGATCGACGCGCCCGCGCACGACCTGTCGTGGGACGACATCAAGCACGAGGCGGACGACCGCGACATGGTCGTGCTCCACACTTCGACGCCGAGCTTTGGGCAGGACGTCCGCACCGCCTCGCTGCTCAAGCAGCGCAACCCGAAGCTATTGATCGGCATGATCGGGGCCAAGGTGGCGGTAGAGTCAGAGCGCTCGCTGCTCAACGCGCCCTCGGTCGACTTCGTCGCGCGAAACGAGTTCGACTTCACCATCCTCGACATCGCCAAGGGGATGCCGCTCGCCGAGGTCGACGGCATCTCGTACCGCAACGAGGCGGGCGACATCGTCCACAACCGCGACCGCGCGGTGATCGAGAACATAGACCTGCTGCCGTTCGTGTCGCCGATCTACAAGCGCGACCTCACCATCGAGAAGTATTTCGGCGGCTATCTGAAGCACCCCTATGTGAGCTTCTACACCGGGCGCGGGTGCAAGAGCCGCTGCACCTTTTGCCTTTGGCCGCAAACGGTGGGCGGGCATAATTACCGCACCCGCTCGATCCCGCATGTGATCGAGGAAGTACGCTACGTCCTCGCCGAGATGCCGCAGGTGAAGGAGATTTTCTTCGACGACGACACGCTGACCGACAACGCGCCGCGCGTCGAGGCGCTGGCGGTCGAGCTCGGCAAGCTCGGTTTCGGCAAGCCCGGCTTCGGCGTGTCGTGGAGCTGCAACGCCAAGGCGAACGTCAAGCGTTCGACGCTGGAGGTGCTGCGCGCGAACGGCTTGCGGCTGCTGCTGGTCGGCTACGAGAGCGGCAACCAGCAGATCCTGCACAACATCAAGAAGGGCTTGCGCGTCGACGTCGCGCGGCAGTTCACCAAGGATTGTCACGATCTCGGCATCGTTATCCACGGCACCTTCATCCTGGGGCTTCCCGGCGAGACGCTGGAGACGATCGAGGAGACGATCAACTACGCCAAGCAGATCAACCCGCACACGATCCAGGTGTCGCTTGCCGCGCCCTATCCCGGGACGTTCCTCTACCAGCAGGCGACGGAGAACGGCTGGTTCGACAATGGCAACGAGCTGCTGACCGAGGGCGGCAACCAGATCGCGCAGCTCTCCTACCCGCACCTCCCCGCGTCGGTGATCTTCGACAAGGTCGAGGAGTTCTACAAGCGCTTCTACTTCCGCCCGCGCAAGATCGGCGCGATCGTCGGCGAGATGGTCCGCGATTTCGACATGATGAAGCGGCGGTTGCGCGAAGGCGTGGAGTTCTTCGATTTCCTGCGGCGGCGCAAAGAGGCGGCATAGAGCCTTGACGAGCCCTCCCCAGGAGGGAGCAAGGCGCCTCGTCATCACCGCCGATGATTTCGGGGCCTCGCGCGAGGTAAATGCGGCGGTCGAGCGGGCGCACCGCGATGGTGTCCTCACCGCCGCCAGCCTGATGGTGAGCGGGGACGCCTCCGCCGATGCGGTCGCGCGCGCGAGGGCGATGCCGGAGCTGGGGGTCGGGCTGCACTTGGTGCTGGTCGAGGGGCGGCCGGTGCTGCCGTCCGACCAGCTGCCCGCGCTGGTCGACCGTACCACCGGGCGGTTTCGCTCCGAAATGGCGCGCACCGCCGTCCGCATCTTCGCCTCGCCAGCCGCCCGTGCGCAGCTCGCCGCCGAGGTGGAAGCGCAGTTCGCCGCCTTCGCCGCGACCGGGCTGCCGCTCGACCACGTCAACGCGCACAAGCATTTCCACCTCCACCCTACCATCGCCTCGGCGGTGCTGCGCGTAGGCCGGCGGTACGGGATGCGCGCGGTGCGCACGCCGGTGGAGGATCGCGCGGTGCTCCGCCATGTCGAGCCGGTAGCCCCAGGCGGACGCGTCGAGAACCTCACCGCGCGGCTGCTCCGGCGACGGCTGCGGCGCGCGGGGCTGGTCGTCCCGGATCAGGTGTTGGGCCTCGCCTGGACCGGCGCGGTCGACACGGAGCGGCTGCGTGGGCTGATCGAGCATCTCCCCCCGGGGCTGACCGAAATCTATACCCACCCCGCGACCGGGCCGTATCCCGGCGCTGCTCCGGGCTATCGCTACGCGGACGAACTCGCCGCCCTGCTCGACCCGCTGGCGAAGGAAAGGCTCGCGCGTCGGGCAATCATGCTCGGCGACTTTCGTCGCTTCGCATCGAGTGACTTCGCGGGCTGATTCGCCAAGTTGACGCGCGCAGGTTGCCGTGAAGCGACGAAGCGAGGCGCCGCTGCGACCGGCTTGGCTGACACTCTGGACCAAGCCTGCAACCGTTAACCGCTATCGGCTATGTCGGTCGCGGGCAGGGGCTTGATTTCACGAGGTTGCATGATCGACATCGCTGCTACCGCCGCACCGCGCCGCGCGGTTCTGAAGACCGGTCTGACGCTCGCGGGCGCGTTGGCCGTCCCTGGGGCGGTGTCCGCCGCGCTGCGCGGCGAGACGGTGCGGTCGTTGACAAGGCAGGCGAACCTGGTCGAGTCGGCGGCGACCGACGCGATGCCCGCCCGCGCGGTCACCTCCGCGCGCGTCGTCCGGCCCGAGCTGATGCGTCGCGCACTGACCGCGCTGGGTCGTCACGCGGACACGGTCCGGCATCATGACCGGATCGCGGTGGTCGATTTCACCGCCCCCTCGGCGCAGGCGCGCTTCCACATCGTCGACATCACCTCGGGCGAGAGCACGTCCTACCTCGTCGCGCATGGCAGCGGCTCGGACCCCAGCCACACCGGCTTTCTGCAGCGTTTCTCGAACGACCCGGGCTCCAACGCCTCGTGCGAGGGCGCGTTTCTGGCCGGCGACTATTATGTCGGGCACCACGGTCGTTCGCAGCGTTTGGTCGGGCTCGACGCGACCAACAACAACGCGCTCGGCCGCGCGATCGTGGTGCATTCGGCGTGGTACTCCAACCCCGACATGCTCCGCACCCACGGGATGCTTGGCCGCAGCCAGGGTTGCTTCGCGGTCGGCGAGAACGATCTTCAGCGCGTGTTCGACCGGCTGGGCGAAGGGCGGATGATCTACTCGGCCAAGATCTGAAGATTGGCGCGTTCGTCGGCGGTTAGCAGCCTGAAGCCGCGAGCGTCGGCATCGTACGCATAGGCTGCGCCGCAGACGACGCACATCGCGCGGAGCACGCGAATATGGCGGTAGCGAACCGCCGTCCGATCGTTCGTGTTCATAGAACGACGCGTTGCCTCGTGCGCGTTGGCGCGCTCCAGTGCTTCAGGCCCGAGAATATGGCCGCATCGCTGGCATAAAGTCCTGCCCGCTACGGCGCTCATGCGCTTAGCGTCGCGCTTCATCTGCCACGCCAGAATGGGTGCCCAGATCGGCATCAGACCCAATGCGAGGACGAGCATCATCGGGAGAAACACGATCAGCAGCCCGGTTCGGGCCCGCTCCCACCGCTTGCGGCGTGACCGGGCCTTCAGCGTTCGGGTGTTCGCCATCCGCGCTCAACGCGGCGGCGGCGACTCCGGCTCACTTGCCTGGCCCCTGCCCATCCGTCGCGCGCCGCCGATGAGGCTCGACCACAGCAACTGGTCCACGCCCGCATAGCCCAGCCCGAGATGCGCGGGCCGCGCCGACATCGCGTCGCCCAGCCCGAGCGCGCCCGTCCGCAGCCCCGCGCGCCCGATCCGTGCCCAGCGCCGCGCGGTCTCCCACCGGATCAGCCGCCGGTCGTCGCGCGTCACCGCGTGGGTGGCGAGGTGGTGCGTCTGGAGCGTGGTGAGAACCCGTCCAAGCTGGTGCAGCGTCGCGCGGTCGGGCACCGGCTGTTGCGCCATGACATGCCGGGCCACCAGCGCCGCCGCTACTTGGGCCTCCTCGCCGAGGATCGACCCGTACGCCTCCGCCAGTACTTGCGCGGCGCTCGCCTCCATCGCCTCGACGAAGCGCTTGGACAGGCCACCCGAATGCTGGCGATAGATCATCAGCTCGTCGTCGAGCCGCGCGATGCGGCCCATATGCGATAGCCGGTGGTAGAGATCGAAATCCTCCGCATAGAGCAGTTCCGGCCGGGTGAACGGCTCCAGCGCGCGCGCCGCGTCGGCGCGTACCATCACCGACGACCAGACCAGCGGGTTCTCGATCAGCAGCAGCCACTCGATCAGCGCGGGGGTGGTGACGGGCGCGTAGCTTGACGGGCCAAGCGTCTCCCCTGCCAGCATCGCCGCCTGCGTGCCGACCAGCACCACCTCCGGGTGACGCTCCAGATAGGCGACCTGCCGCGCCAGTCGCTCCGGGCGGCAGAGATCGTCATGGTCCAACCCGGCGAGGTAGCGACCGCGTGCGTGCGCCACCGCCAGGTTACGCGCGCGCACCGGGCCGCCGTTGCGCGGGGCCGCGACTACCCGCACGCGCGGGTCGGGATAGGCGCGCAGCACCGCCAGCGTGTCGTCGGTCGAGCAATCGTCGACCACTACCGCTTCCCATTCGGTGAGGGTCTGCGCGGACAAGCTCCGCAGCGTTTCGGTGACCAGCGTCGCGCCGTTATACGCGGCCATGATGACGCTGACCGCGGGAGTCATGCCGCCGCGCGCGCCGCCGCCCCCGTGCCTAGCACTTGCTCGACGATCATCCGGCCGACGTCGTTCTGCCATTGCCACAGCCCGTTCGCCTGACCGCGAAAGCTCGGCTCGCCGCCCATCGCGCCCCACGGCACGAAGCCGGCGGCGAGGCCGATGCCGTACAACCCCGGCAACGGTGCGCCGCTCGCGTCGAGCACGCGGCAATGCCGGTCGACCATCGCGCCGCCCGCCTCGGCGGCGAGCACGACCGGCTCACCCGCCACGTCGTGGACCGGCAGCGCGCGCGGGCGATAACCGAGCGCGGCGATCACCAGATCCGCGCGGCGAATCAGGTCCCGCGCTGCCGCATCGCTGTCAGTGCCGAGCCGGTGACAGACGACGCGCGGCTCGCGGCGGCGACCGCCCACTTCGAGCATCCGCAACACCAGCTCGCGCGCCTCGAGCCGGAACCCCGCGAGCCGGTAGACGAAGCCCGACACCGGGCAGACATCATCTGGTCCCCAGTCGGTGAACCCGTCTGCCAGCGCCGCTTCGGCTGAAGAATACCACGGCCGCAAGGGGCGGCGGTGGAGCAGGGTGATCGCGCCTTCGCCGAGCGGCAGCGCGGGAATACGTTTGAGCAGCAACGTGACGGTCGCGAGCGCGCTGGTCGAGCCGCCGACCACCGCAATGCGTGGATCAGGCTTGCCCGCAAGCAGATCGATAGCGCGGTCGAGCCCTCCTACGCGCAGCACCTCGTCCGACGCGACCAGCCGGTCGCGCGCCAGCGCCGACAGCGGCGCGCCCGCGACCGGTTGCGCGGCGAGCCCGTCGGCGGACTGGTGCCCGCCGGTGGCAATCACCACCGCCTGCGACAGTTGCTCGACCTCGTGCCCGTCGGCGAGCCGCCGTATTCGTGTGCGCCACAGCCCGTCCGTGGTGCGCCGCGTGGCCAGTGCCTCGTGCCCGGTCAGCACGCTCCCGCCGCCCGCCGTGACGAGCGCGGCAAGCCGGTCGCCGGTGGCGCGCAGTAGCGGCCCAGCCTCGACCAGCGGCACGCCGAGTGCGTCGCGATACCGCTCCACCGCGCGCGCGGCGGCGTGGTCGGTGAGCGCCGCCAGTGACGGTTCGGGGTTGCCCGCCACCGCGCTTAGAAAGGTATGCGCGGTCGAGTCGGAGGTGATGCCGTAACCGCCAAGCTGCCCGCCGCCGAGCGCGGGTCCGCGTTCCGCCACGACCAGCCCCGCCGCCGCAAGATCGCCGAGCTGCCCCGCCTTTGCAGCGGCGGTCAGCATCGCGGTCCCCGCCGGGCCGCCGCCCACCACCAGCAGTCCCTCCACGCGCGGCGCTACGCGCGCGGGCAGGCGGCGTCCAAGCCGGGTGCACACGCCGCGCAGCGTTTCAGCGATCGCGGTGGCGTCGTCGGGTGTGGTCGCGTCCGTGATCGGCAGCGACAGCACCCGTCCGGCAACGTCGTCCGCCACCGGCGTCGCCTCGATCACCGCATTGGCGCGCATCCATGGCTGCTGCCCCAGATGCGGGCTGAAATATCGCCCGGTGCCGATGCCGCGCGCGTCGAGCGCCGCCGCCACCTCGTCGCGCCGCGCCGTGAGTCGGGGCGGGAGCAGCACGGGCATGAACTGCATCGCGCGCCGTCGGCCAAGCTCTGCCTGTATGCCGAACTCGTCGCCAAGCGCCGCGCGGTACGCCGCCTCCGCCGACGACCGGTGGTCGCAGACCTCGTCCAGTTCCGCGAGCTTCAGCCGCGCCATCGCGGCGGGCAGTTCGGCGAGCTTGGCGTTGAGCCCGGGCAGCGTCGCGCTGCGCTCACCCTCGAACCCGAACCCCGCCATCGCGCGCAGCGTCGCGATCAGCGCCACATCGCCCGAATGGACCAACCCGCCCTCGCCGACCGCGAAGGTCTTGGTCGCGTGCATCGAATACACCACCGCGAACGGCGCGTCCGCCCCGAAGCCGCGCCCGCGCGCGTCGATCGTGCCGAGCGACGAAGCCGCGTCGATGACCACGCCGACCCCGTAGCGCGAGGACAGCCAGACGTAGCGATCGAGGTCGATCGCCGCTCCGAACGCGGCATAGGGCACCAGCACGCGGATGCGGTCGCCGTAGCGACGCAGCAGTTGCTCCTCGGCGTGCGGGCACATCGACCAGCTCTCCCGGTCGATGTCCGCCACCAGCGGGGTCAGCCCCGCCCACCACGCCGCCTGCGCGGTCGCCGCGAAGGTGAGCGCGGGCACCATCGCCAAGCATCCCGGTCGCACGGTCGCGCCCGCCGCGTGGCGGATCGCCAGCATCAGCCCTAGCGTCGCGTTCGCAACCCCGAGACTCGCGCCGGTGCCTCCGAACAACTGGTCCGTGACTTCTGCCTCGAACGCCCTCAGCTCCGGGCCGTTGTTCGAGAAGGTACCCGATGCGTCCACTCGCGCGAGCACGTCCGGATGCGCCGACAGGCGCGGCGGGTTGGGCGCGATCAGCGGATAGCGGGCAGACGGCTTCCTCA
>CAXSEO010000102.1:0-7362 GCA_964235525.1 uncultured Sphingomonas sp.
GGTCAGATGCTCCAATGCGAGCGGGTCGGTGTAGCAGGATGCCTCGTACGTCGTGCCCTCATGCGCCCGCTTGCGCGAGCGCGAGGTGACCTTGCCCTGGCCGAGGTGACGCGGGAGCTCGTCGAGGATCTCGGGCAGATTCGCGTACACGCGCGTGATCGGCGGCCCCTTGAGCGATCCCGCGAGGTAGCAATAGCCGCAATGCGCGGGGCAGCCCTCGGCGAGGTCGACGCGCCAGTCGGCACTCGGCGCGATCGGCTGAAGCTTGCGCTTGGATGGCGAGGCGACGGTGACCGCGAGCGTTGCCTTCGCCTCGGCATAGGCGCGGCGCGGGTCGTCGGGCAGGTCGAGCTTGAGCCGGTCGGTCGGCAGCTTCTCGACCGCGACGCCGAGCGCCGCCATCCGCTCGACGATCGCGCGGCCATGGTCCCAGCCGAGCGCCGACGGGGTGACCAGCACCCGGCGGGGACGCCACAGGCGCGGCACTGTCGGGAGGGAAGCGGCGGTGGCCATCGCTGGTCCCAACGGGCCGCTGTCGGTGCGGGTTGCACCGCTCCCGATTTCGGACCTCGCCGCCGCCGCCGGGCTGGCGTTCCCGCGCCGAGCCTCGCTAGAAGGGCGCATGGCCGAGAGCGGGCTGAAGGCCGTCTTCCTGCAAAACCGCGCCGCGTTGCTGCGGCTGCTCGTGGCGCGCGTCGGCGCGGACGAGGCGGAGGACGCGCTCCAGGATATGTGGTTGCGGATCGACCAGCTCGGCGGCGCGCCGGTCGCGCAGCCCGCCGCGTTCCTGTTCCGCGTCGCCGCCAACCTCGCCACGGACCGGCGCATCGCCGCGCAGCGTCGGGGCGGGCGCGAGGGCGCGTGGCTGGAGGTGCAGCCAGCTGCCGACGAACAGCCCGACGCGGAGCGGGCGCTGATCGCGCGCGACCGGCTCGCGGCGATGGAGCGGGTGATCGCCGCGATGCCCGAGCGGATGCGCGACGCGCTCAGGATGTTTCGGTTCGAGGAGCGTCCGCAGCGCGAGATCGCCGCCGAACTCGGCATCACCGTCAGCGGCGTCGAGAAGCTGCTCCGCCGTGCCTATCGGGAAATCGCGGCAGCGAGTGCGGAAAGCCCGGTGCCGCATCGTCTAGGTGATAAAGGAGCGGATTTCCCGTGATCACTGACACCATCACCAACGCCGCGATCGACTGGCATCTGCGCCAGGCTGACCTGTCGGGCGATGACTGGCTCCGCTTCGTCGAGTGGCTGGAGGAAAGTCCCGCGCACGCGCAAGCCTATGACGAGGTCGCGACGATGGATCGCGCGCTCGACGGACTGCGCGGGGCGGTGACCCCGCCGGTCAGGCTCGCCCCCCCTGCCGCCGTGTACCGCGCCCCGGCGCGCAAGCGCTGGGCGTGGGCGGGCGGGGCGATGGCGGCCAGCGTCGCGGCGCTGCTCGCGCTGCCGCTGGTGCATGGCGGGGCCGACCCTTACGCGGTGCAGACCCGCGCGGGCGAGCATCGTACGCTAATGCTGGCCGATGCGACCCGGATCGAGATGAACGGCGCGACGCGGCTGGTGCTCGACCGCCGCGATGCGCGCGTCGCGAAGCTGGAAGCAGGCGAGGCGGTGTTCCACGTCCGGCACGACGCCGCGCACCCGTTCACGCTCAACGCGGCCGGGCGCACGATCGAGGATATGGGCACGGTGTTCGACGTCGCGCTCGCGCCTTCGCGGGTCGAGGTGGCGGTCGCGCAAGGCTCGGTCGCGTTCGAGCCGGGCGCGTTGGCGGTGGTGCTCCACGCTGGCGAGGCGCTGTCGGCGACCGGCACCCGCGTCGCGCTCGGCCATGTGGCGCCTGACACGGTCGGCGGCTGGCGGAGCGGCCGGCTCAGCTATTCGGATGCACCGCTGGTGAGCGTCGCCGCCGCGCTGGAGCGCCGATATGGAACGCCCGTGGTGCTGGGAGAAGGCTTGCCCGACCGGTCCTTTAGCGGCACGGTCCGGCTGAGTGGATCGGCGACACGCGATATCCCGCATCTCGCGGCGCTCATCGGAGCGAGCGCGCGGAACGACGGTTCGCGCTGGGTGCTTAGCGCGCGGTAAGCGCGTCGGGTTCGCGCTGCTGGCCGTGTGCTGGTCGGCGGCGGCGAGCGCGCGCGATGCGCCGGTCGCGATCCCGGCGACCAGCCTCGACCAGGCGCTGACGCTGCTCGCACGCCAGACCGGCACCGACGTCATCAGCACCGAGCCGGGGTTGCGCGCCGTCCATGTCCGCGCGGTGTCGGGCCACCTTTCGATCCGCCGCGCGCTCGACCGGCTGCTGGCGGGGAGCGGCTATCGCGCGGTGAGCGTCGACGCGCGCAGCTTCCGCGTGGTCCGCGCGCCCGCGCCCATCGCTCCCGTGCGTCTCGCCAAGCCGCGTCGCTCCTCCCCGGAGCCATCGGCACCCGCGCCCGCAAAGCCGCAGGAAGTGGTGGTCACCGCCAGCAAACAGCGCGTGCCGCTGCTCCGCTATCCGGGCAGCCTGACCGTGATCTCCAGCCACCAATGGCCGCTCAGCACGCCCGACACCGACGTGACCGATCTCGCCCAGGCGACCCCGGTGCTGCAGACCACCGACCTCGGCCCGGGTCGCAACAAGATCTTCGTGCGCGGGATCGCTGATTCGAGCTTCAACGGCGCGACCCAGTCCACCGCCAGCGTGTTCCTCGGCGATGTGCAGGTCGGCTATTCGGAACAGGACCCCGACCTCAAGCTGTACGACATCCAGGATGTGCAGGTGCTGGAGGGGCCGCAGGGCACGCTGTACGGCTCGGGTGCGATCGGCGGCATTATCCGCATCATCCCCAACCCGGTCGACCTCGCGCGGGCGAGCGAGAGCGTCGCGGCGGGCGGATCGGCGACGCAAGGCGGCGCGCCCGGCTTCGACGTCAGCGGGATGCTCGACCTGCCGATCATCGCGGACCGGCTCGGCGTGCGCGCGGTCGCCTATCGCTCTCGGGACGGCGGCTATATCGACGATCGCGAGCGCGGGCTCACCGACGTCAACCGGGTCGACACCGTCGGCGGTCGGCTCGCAGGCCGCTGGGCGCCGGGCGGCGGCTGGCGCGTCGACGCGACCGGCGCCTATCAGCGGATCGACGCACGGGACGCGATGTACGCGGAGGCCGGAGTGGGCCCGCTCGCGCGCCGCTCCGCCATCGCGCAGCCGTTCAACAGCGAGGTGGGGCTGGGCAGCGCCACGCTGAGCAAGAACTGGCTCAGCGGGCTGCGGCTGCTGTCGGTGACCGGGGTCGCCACCTATCACGACGCCGACGTGTTCGACGCGACGCCCGCGCAGGGGCCGGGTGCGCGCCCGACCGCCTACCAGACGCTCGGCTCCAAGCTGTTGCTCACTCACGAGACGCGGGTGTCGCGGTCGCTGCCGAGCGGCAGCTCCTGGGTGGTCGGGGTGTCGCTGCTCAGCGACCGCGACAGCCAATCCCGCGCGCTGGGGCCGGTCGGGGCCGAGGCGGACATCATCGGCGTCACCAACGTCACCCGTACCGCGTCGCTGTTCGGCGAAGCGACGCTGGCGGTGTTGCCCGGCTTCTCGGTCACCGGCGGCGGCCGCGTCACCATCGCGCGCACCGATGGCGAGCCGTCGTTTTCGCCGCGCGGGGGCAGCTTCGTCGCGGGGCGCACCTCGCGGCGGGTCGATCCGACCGCGGCGGTGGACTGGCGGCTGACCCCGACGCTGGCCGCCTATGCGCGCGTCCAGTCTGGCTTCCGCACGGGCGGGCTGGCGGTGGCGCGCGCGGTCGGCCGGGTCGCGGACTTCAACGCCGACTCGATCCGCGTCGGCGAGTTCGGGCTGCGGCGGCTCCACACCGGCGAGCTCGGGCTATCGTTCACCGGTGCGCTGAGCTTCGCGCGCTGGCGCGACATCCAGGCTGATCTCATCAACCGGCGCGGGCTGCCGTACACGGTCAACCTCGGCGACGCGCGGATCACCGCGCTGGAGGGCACGGCGGAGTGGACGCCGATCCGCGGTCTGCATGCGGGCGGCTCGTTCCTTTACACCTCCAACCACATCACCGGCACTCTGGCGTCGCTGTCGACGCCCGCGCATCGTCGCCTGCCCGAGACGCCGCCGCTCGCGGTCAACCTCGACACCTCCTACCAATGGTCGATCGGGCGCGGCAACAGCCTCAACCTCGGCGCGTCCGGAACGCGGGTCGGGCGATCGGTGCTGGGCGCGGGCGACCTGCTCGACCTCAGCCAGGGCAGGTACACCGTCTTCGGCGCGCGCGCGGGCTGGAAGCGCGGGCGTGTCGAGTGGACGCTGACGGGCGAGAACCTCGGCAACACCCGCGCCAACGTGTTCGCGATGGGTAACCCGTTCGCGCTTGCCGCGCGGGACCTGTCCACCCCGTTGCGCCCGCGCACGGTCCGGCTGGGGACCGCGCTGGCCTGGTAGCCCCTCTCCACAAGCGCGACGCGAACGGGTAGGGAACAGTGAGCATGCCCACCGACTTGATCGACGAGCCGCCGATCGGCATTCTCGATGCGCCGTTCGACAGCGCGCTGTCCGACCGGTATCTCGTCTACGCGCTGTCGACGATCACCGCGCGCTCGCTGCCCGATGTGCGCGACGGGCTGAAGCCCGTGCATCGGCGGCTGCTCTGGGCAATGCGGCTGCTGCGGCTCGATCCCGCGTCGGGGTACAAGAAGTGCGCGCGCGTCGTCGGCGACGTGATCGGCAAATACCACCCGCACGGCGACCAGTCGGTGTACGACGCGATGGTCCGCCTCGCGCAGGATTTCGCGCTCCGCTACCCGCTGGTCGACGGGCAGGGCAATTTCGGCAACATCGACGGCGATAATCCCGCCGCCTATCGCTATACCGAAGCGCGGCTGACCCAGGTCGCGATCGACCTGATGGACGGCCTCGACGAGGACGCGGTCGAGTATCGTCCGACCTATAACGGCGAGGAGCAGGAGCCCGAGCTGTTCCCGGGCCTGTTCCCCAACCTGCTCGCCAATGGCGCGAGCGGGATCGCGGTGGGCATGGCGACGAGCATCCCGCCGCACAACGCCGCCGAGCTGCTCGACGCGGCGATCGCGCTGATCGACGACCCCGCGAGCGATCCGCTCGCGTTCGTGCGCGGGCCGGACTTCCCGACCGGCGGACTGGTGGTCGACACACCGGCCGCGATCCGGGAGGCCTACGCCACCGGGCGCGGCGGCTTCCGCGTCCGCGCGCGCTGGGCGATCGAGCGGGACAAGGGCGGCGCGTGGCGGGTGATCGTCGACCAGATCCCGTACGGCGTCCAGAAGGGCAAGCTGATCGAGCAGATCGCCGCACTGGTCAACGACCGCAAGCTGCCGATCCTCGCCGACGTCAACGACGAGTCGGACTCGGAGATTCGGTTGGTGCTCGATCCGCGCAGCCGCACGGTCGACGCGCAGGTGCTGATGGAGGGCCTGTTCCGCCTGTCTGACCTAGAGATCCGGGTCCCGCTCAACCTCAACGTGCTCGACAAGCACCGCACCCCGCGGGTGATGAGCCTTGCCGAAGCGTTGTCGGCATGGGTCGATCATCAGTTCGTGGTATTGCGGCGGCGGACCGAGCACCGGCTGACGAAGATCGCCGATCGGCTGGAGCTGGTCGGCGGCTATATCGTCGCCTTCCTCAACCTCGATCGGGTGATCGCGATCATCCGCGGCGAAGACGAGCCCAAGCCGGTGATGATGGCGGAGTTCGCGTTGTCCGACCGGCAGGCGGAGGCGATCCTCAACATGCGGCTGCGTTCGCTGCGCCGGCTCGAGGAGATGGAGCTGCGCACCGAACAGGCCAAGCTGGAGAAGGAGCAGGCCGAGCTGGCGCGCCTGCTCGGCGACGACAAGCTCCAGCGGCGGCGGCTGAAGCGCGATATGGGCCGCTTGCGCGACCGCTATGGGCCGGAAACGGTGATGGGCCGACGCCGCACATTGATCGAGGAGGCCGCGCCGACCCGCGGCATTCCGCTCGAGGCGATGATCGAGCGTGAGCCGGTGACGGTGATCCTGTCGCAGCGCGGCTGGATCAGGGCGATGCGCGGGCACAACGACCTGTCCGCGCCCGAGACATTGAAGTTCAAGGAAGGCGACGGCGCGCTGTTCGCGCTCCACGCGCACACCACCGACAAGCTGCTGCTCGCCGCCGCCAACGGGCGCTTCTACACGCTCGCCGCAGACAAGCTGCCCGGCGGGCGCGGGTTTGGCGAGCCGGTGCGGGTGCTGCTTGATCTCGACGGCGGCGCGGGCGTGGTCGCGCTGCTGCGTGCCGAGCCGGGCGGCAAGCTGCTGGTCGCCGCCAGCGACGGGCGCGGCTTCGTGGTGCCGGTCGCGGACGTGATCGCAGAAACCCGCAAGGGCAAGGCGGTGGTGACGCCGCGCCCCGGCGCGCAGCTCAAGATCGTGCGCCCGCTCGGGTCCGACGCGGACTACGTGGCGGTGATCGGCGACAATCGGCGGCTGCTGGTGTTCCCGCTAAGTGAGCTGCCCGAACTCGCGCGCGGGCAGGGCGTGCAGCTGCAGCGCTATGGCGACGGCGGCCTGGCGGACGCGACCGCGTTCGTGTTCGCTGCCGGCCTCAGCTGGACGATGCGCGGCGAGACCGCGCGCACGCGGACGGAGACCGACCTCGCGCCTTGGCGCGCGGCGCGCGGCGCGGCGGGACGGATGCCCCCCAACGGCTTCCCGCGCGACAACCGGTTCTGAACGAATGACCGTTGTTTCCGCGCGGCTGCTCGCCGGATAATCCGTTACGTCTTCAATCACTTGCGTTACCTGCGTGCTTAGACCGGCGTTAACGTCCGCCGGGTTAGGTCCAAAGCGGATGAGCTTCGCACCGCCCCTTCACCCGGCTGCCGCCCCGCGCGTGACGACGCCCGTGCCGCCCGAGCTGACGGGCGCGGAGGGGGCGCTGGAGCTGTTGCCGATCCCGGCGGTGCTGCTCGACTGCGAGGACGGACGTTTCCGGTTCGAGGCGTTCAACCGCGCGTTCCGGCTGGCGGGAATGGGCACGCGCGCAGAACGTTCGCTGCTGGTTGACCGACTCGGCGCGCGCATCGCCGCGTTCGTCGCGCGCGAGGAGGCGCGGGAGAGCTGGACGTGGCAGGTCGGCGACAGCGTCGACGCGCGCCATTATCGGGTGACGCTCGCGCGCATCTTCTTCCGCGGGGTCGGCCGTTGTCTGGTGACGCTGCTCGACCAGACCTCCGAACTCCGCAACGAGCACAGCCTGCGCCGCGAGATGACCACCGACAGCCTGACCGGGCTGCCCAACCGCGCGGGCTTTCTCGACAGCGTCGAGGCGGCGATGGCGGTGGGGCGCGAGCGGCGCGCGGTGCT
>CAXSEO010000103.1:0-7358 GCA_964235525.1 uncultured Sphingomonas sp.
CGCCCGCCTCGGTTGATCGCCGCCCGCCGCGCGCTATGGCAACAGCGCATGATCCTCGTCATCGACAATTACGACAGCTTCACCTGGAACTTGGTTCACTACTTGCTCGAGCTGGGAGTCGAGGTGCGGGTCGAGCGCAACGACGCACTCTCCGCCGCCGATGCGCTGGCGAGCGGGGCGGACGCGCTGCTGATCTCACCCGGCCCCTGCACGCCCAACGAGGCGGGCATCAGTCTCGACCTCGTCGCCGCCTGCGCGGAGGCGAGGCGGCCGTTGCTCGGGGTATGCCTCGGCCATCAGGCGATCGGGCAGTTTTTTGGCGGCCGTGTCGTGCGCGGCGGGCTGATGCACGGCAAGACCTCGGCCATCACGCATGACGGCACCGGCGTGTTCGACGGGTTGCCCTCGCCCTTCACCGCCACCCGCTATCATTCGCTCGTCGTCGAGGACGTGCCCGCCTCGCTCGCGGTCAACGCCGCCGCGCCCGACGGCAGGGTCATGGGGCTGCGCCACCTCGAGCTACCGATCCACGGTGTCCAGTTCCACCCCGAGTCGATCGCCACCGAGCACGGCCACGCGCTGCTCGCCAACTTTCTATGCCTGGCGGGCATCAAGGCAACCGAACCCGCGTGAGCACGCTCGCGCGCCTGCCAGACCCTGCGACGCCCTTGTCGCGCGAGAGCGCCACGCTTGCGTTCGCCGACATCCTCGATGGCCACGCGGACGACGACGCGATCGCCGGTTTCCTCGTTACGCTCGCGGCGCGGGGCGAGACCAGCATCGAGATCGCGGAGGCCGCGCGCGCGCTCCGGGCGCGGATGCTGGCCGTCGATGCTCCGCCCGGCGCGATCGACGTGTGCGGGACGGGCGGCGACGGGCACCACACGCTCAACGTCTCCACCGCCGTCGCGCTGGTGGTCGCGGCGTGCGGCGTGCCCGTCGCCAAGCACGGCAATCGCGCCGCCTCGTCGCGCGCGGGCGCGGCCGATACGCTGGCGGCGCTCGGGCTCGACCTGGCGCGCGCGGGCGAGACGCTGGGCGAGCTCGGCATCGCGTTCCTGTTTGCCGCGCGGTACCACCCCGCGATGGCGCGGCTCGCGCCGCTGCGCCGCCGCGTCGGGCGCCGGACGGTGTTCAACCTCGTCGGTCCGCTCGCCAACCCCGCGCGCGTTACCCGCCAGCTGATCGGCATCGCGCGCCCTGACGAGGCGACGCTTTATGCCGAGGCGCTGGAGCAACTCGGGACCGAGGCGGCGCTGGTCGTGTCGGGGGCGGAGGGGCTGGACGAGCTGTCGGTCGCGGGGCCGAGCACTGTCGTCGCGGTCGGGGCCGTCGCGCTCTCCGGTCCGGTGATGCCCGAGGACGCGGCCCTGCCGCGCCAGCCCCTCGACGCACTGCGGGGTGGCGACGCCGCGCACAACGCGGCCGCGCTCCGCGCGCTGCTTGCGGGCGGGCGAGGCGCGTATCGCGACGCGGTGCTGCTCAATGCCGGAGCTGCGCTGATCGTCGCAGGCCGCGCCGCCGCGCTCACACCTGCCGCCGCGCTCGCCGCCGAGGCGATCGACAGCGGCGCGGCGCTAGACTTGCTCCAACGCTGGATCGCTGCATGAATCGCCTCGCCGACATCCTCGCCACCACCCGCGCCGAGGTTGCGCGCCGCAAGCGAGCGGCGCTGGAGGAGGCCATCGCGTTCGACCCGGACGGACATACCACGCTCGCCCATGCCGACGCGATCCTGCACGCGGACGCCGCGCTAGCAGAGCGCCCGCGAGGCTTCCGCGCCGCGCTCGACGCCAAGGTCGCGAGCGGGGGCTTCGCGTTGATCGCCGAGATCAAGCGCGCCAGCCCGTCCAAAGGACTGATCCGCGCCGATTTCGACCCGCCCGCGCACGCGCGCGCTTATGCGGCGGGCGGAGCGGCGTGTTTGTCGGTGCTAACGGATGGGCCGCATTTCCAGGGTCGCCTCGCCGACCTGCGCGCGGCCCGCGCCGCCGTCGACCTGCCCGCGCTCCGCAAGGACTTCATGGTCGATCCGTGGCAGGTCGAGGAAGCGCGCGCGAACGGGGCCGACGCGATCCTGCTGATCGTCGCCGCGCTGGCGGACGGCGTGCTGGCGGAACTGGAGGCCGCCGCCACCGCGCTCGGCATGGACGTGCTGGTCGAGGTGCATGACGAGGCGGAGCTCGACCGTGCGCTGCGGCTCCGCTCGCGGCTGATCGGGGTCAACAACCGCGACCTCCGCACCTTCGAGACCGACCCGCGCCGCGCCTGGGCGCTCGCCGCGCGCGTGCCGCCGGGCTACACGATAGTCTCCGAAAGCGGCATCACCAGCCACGCGGACCTTCAAGCCGCCGCCGAGCACGGCATCCGCTGCTTCCTCGTCGGCGAGGCGCTGATGCGTCAGCCTGATGTCGAGGCGGCGACGCGCGCGCTGCTGGGCGATGAACCATGACGCGCGTCGAGACGCTTCATGGTTCCCCGACGAAGGCCGGGGCCCAGTCACGGGTGGCTTGCCAGGCAGCCCCCTACCCACAACGCCCCGTCGCTGGGCCCCGGCCTTCGCCGGGGAACACACTGGCGTCTATCGCGCCTCTACCCGCCACATGACTACCCTCACCCATCTCGACGACGCCGGCGCGGCCCACATGGTCGACGTCGGCGGCAAGCCAAGTACCGCGCGCGAGGCGGTCGCGACCGGACGGATCACGATGACCGCCGAGGCCGCGGCGGCAGTGCGCGACGGCTCCGCAAAGAAGGGCGACGTGCTCGCCGTCGCGCGCGTGGCGGGCATCATGGCCGCCAAGCGGACGAGCGAGTTGATCCCGCTCTGCCACCCGCTCCCGCTCACCCGCGTGGGCGTCGACCTTGCCCCGGACGCGAGCGGCGTCACCGTCACCGCGACCTGCGCGTGCGAGGGACAAACCGGCGTTGAGATGGAGGCGCTCACCGCCGCCACCGTCGCGCTGCTGACGGTATATGACATGGTCAAGGCGGTCGACAAAGGCATGGCCATCGACGGCGTGCGGCTGCTGAGCAAGACGGGCGGCAAGTCGGGCGAGTGGCGGGCGGAACTCGACGCTTCACCGTTCCGCGACAACGCACCCTGAATCTACTCCAAGCGAAAGAGCAGACATGCAGGCGTTTAATATCCACGCGATCGTGTCGGTCATGGCGATCTACGCGGTCGGGGTGCTCAGCCCGGGGCCGAACTTCATGGTCGTGGCGCAACGCGCGGTCGCGCGGGGCCGAACCCAGGCGCTCGCGACCGTGCTCGGCGTCGTCTCGGTCAACGCGCTATGGGCGTCGGCAAGCCTGTTCGGCATCAGCGTCGTGTTCGCGCTGTTTCCGTGGACCTGGCTGCTACTGAGAGTCGCTGGCGCAACTTATCTGGTCTGGGCAGGCGTGCGGCTGTGGCGGCACGCCCGCGCGCCATTGTCCGCGCCGAGCGAAGCCACGAACCCGCGTGACGGGCTATGGCGCGCCTACCGCGCCGGGCTCGCGACCAACCTGTCCAACGCCAAGGCGATCGCCTTCTATGGCTCCGCCTTCTCCGCCGCCGCGCCCAAGCCCGGCGAGACGGCGACCTTGTGGGTCGCGCTGGCGCTGGTGCTCGTTATCGCCCTGATATGGTATGGGCTGGTCGCTGTCGCGCTCTCAACCGGCATGATGGCGGCGGCTTACCGGCGCGCCAAGGTCGGCATCGAGCGTGCCTGCGGCGCGGCGATGATCGGGTTTGGCGTACGGCTCGCGACTGAGCGATGAAGGTCTCATCGCGCGAAGACCCCTTTCGGCCGGAGAACATGGACATATTCGCCGCGCACGCCCGGGCCGTGGAGGCGGTGCGCGACAATGATCTGCGGCTCGCGCTTGATACGATATACAAACCTGACTGCTCGCCCTGGCAAGTTCCTGCCTACCGCTTCGACATGCTGGTGTGCGACGCCAAGGCGGGCACGATCAGCCTGCGCGTCGGCGACAACGACCGGCTGGTCCGCTATGCCGGACAGGTCGGCTATTCGGTCGACCAGCCCTATCGCGGCCGACGCCTCGCCGAGCGCGCGACGCGGCTGCTGTTCCCGCTCGCGCGGTCGCACGGGCTCAACCCGCTCTGGATCGGTTGCAACCCGGACAACCTCGCCTCGCGCCGAGTGATCGAGCGGCTGGGCGGTGTATTCGTCGAGCTGGTCGAACTCCCGGCCGATTACGATCGCTACATCTCGCGCGGCGAGACGCACAAGCTCCGCTTTCGTATCGACCTGGATGAGGTGTCGTCATCCGCTCCATCGGCTTAGCGCCGCGTCATAGGTCGCCTTCGCTTCGTCGTGCGCCTCGGCCAGCCGCGCCGCCTCGGTCGTGTGCCGCTTGGTAAGCGCCAGCCGATCCCGCGCCAGCGCCGCCTCGCGTTCCCGCAGGTCCGCGTCCTCCGCCGCCGCTCGCGCCTCCGCCTCGGCGAGTGCCGCCGCCGCCGCGTCGAGCGCGGCTCGGCTCGGTGGCAGCAAGGCCACGCGCTTCGGCTTGGGACGGGGCTCGCGCACCCGGTCGGGCGGCAGCGCCGCGAATTGCTCGGCGGCGGTGCCGCGCAACCGCTTCACCACCACGCCCGGATGCGCGAGCGGCTCGGCGGTGAGCGCCGGATCGGTCACCAGCTCCGCCGCGCCCCACGCCGCCAGCGCCGCTTTCTGGCTCGGCGCGGCGACATAGGCGTCGTGGAAGCCGATCGGCGTGCGGTAGACCTTGAGCACGGGCATGGCCGCTTCTCCACCGATCCGCGCCGCCGGGCAACGCCCCGCACCGGGCGAAACGCGAAGGCACCGCTGTCCTATGCGCTCGCGCCGGGCTAGACGAACAATATGTCCGCCGCCGCCCTCCTCTGCCTCCTTTCGCGGGTCCTTCGGGCAGGCAAAGTTCCTTTCCCGTTTGTGCGCCAACTTCCTCAACTTCGCTTCGCTAAGTCGCTGGTTTCATTCGCTACGGCTTTACAGGTCCGATGACGCTGCTCCCCATCCCCGAAGCGCAGGCGCGCCTGTTCGCGCTGGCGCCTACCCTCCCCGTCGAACACGCGCCGCTGCGCGAGGCGGCGGGGCGGTGGGCCGCGGCGGACGTTCACGCTCGCCGAACGCAGCCTGCGGCGACGCTGTCGGCAATGGACGGCTATGCCATCCGCTTCGCCGACCTGTCCGGGCCTTGGCGCGTGGTCGGCGAAAGCGCGGCGGGGCGGCCGTTCGCCGGGACGGTCGGCGCGGGTGAGGCGGCGCGCATCTTCACCGGCGCGGGGATGCCAGCGGGCGCGGACACCGTGCTGATCCAGGAGGAGGCCGCGCGCAAGCCCGACCCGGCGGAAGCCGGGGGCGACCGGCTCACGCTCACCGGCGAAGGTCCCGGCGCGCTCGGCCGCAACACCCGCGCCAAAGGGCTGGACTTCACGTCCGGCGACATGCTCGTCGCCGCGGGCGAGCGGCTCACCCCCGCCCGCGTCGCGCTCGCCGCGACCGGCGGGCCCGGCACCCTCGCCGTCCGCCGCCGCGTCCGCGTCGCGCTGGCGGCGACCGGGGACGAGCTGGTCCCGCCCGGCGCGCCGGTCGAGGGGCTGGCGCTGCCCGAGTCGAACACCACCATGCTGGCGGGAATGCTCGCGGACCTGCCGGTCGACGTCGTCGATCTCGGCATTCTGCCCGACCGACTGGAGACGATGCGCGACGCCTTTGCCGCCGCCCGCGCGGACATCCTCGTCACCACCGGCGGCGCGTCGGTGGGCGACCACGACCTCGTCCGCCCCGCGCTGGAGGCGGCGGGCGGCAGCATCGACTTCTGGCGCGTGGCGCTCCGCCCGGGCAAGCCAATGCTCGCGGGGCGGCTCGGGGCGACCGTCGTGCTGGGGTTGCCGGGCAATCCGGTGTCGGTGTTCGTCACCGCGACGTTGTTCCTCCGCCCGCTGATCGCGGCGATGGCGGGCGCGCGCGATCCGCTACCCGCGACGGTGCGCGCAACGCTCAGCGAAGCGCTGCCCGCCAACGGCCCGCGTCAGGATTACCTGCGCGCCGAGCTGACCGACGGCGTGGTCCGCGTCGCCGCAATCCAGGACAGCTCCATGCTGCGCGCGCTCGCCCGGTCGAACTGCCTGTTGCTCCGCCCCCCGCACGCGCCACCGGCCAGCGCGGGCGACTCGGCAGAAATCCTATTGACGGGTTGACGCAAGTTTCTTTGTTCCCTAGCTGTTCGTTGTCTGTTCGGACGGAGGACTGGGATGCTCACGCGCAAACAGCACGAGCTGGTGTGTTTCATCAACGACAAGCTGGCCGAAACGGGCGTGTCGCCCTCGTTCGAGGAGATGCGCGAGGCGCTGGATCTCAAGTCCAAGTCGGGCGTCCACCGGCTGATCAGCGCGCTGGAGGAGCGCAGCTTCATCCGCCGCCTGCCCAATCGCGCGCGCGCGCTCGAGGTGCTGCGGATGCCCGAGCGCGCGGAGAAGAAGCGCGTCAAACCCGCTCCGCGCACCGCCCCGCCGCGTCCCGCCAACGATGTGGTCGAGATCCCGCTCCACGGCCGCATCGCCGCCGGCTTGCCGATCGAGGCGTTCGAGGGCGCGACCATGCTCCCCGTTCCCGCCGCCCTGCTCGGCTCGGGGGAGCATTATGCGCTGGAAGTATCGGGCGACTCGATGGTCGAGGCGGGTATCCTCGACGGCGACTATGCGCTGATCCGGCGCACCGATGTGGCGCGCGATGGCGAGATCGTGGTCGCACTGATCGACGAGGCGGAGGCGACGCTCAAATACTTCCGGCGCGAGGGGGCGATGGTCCGGCTCGATCCCGCTAATCGCGCTTATGATCCTCAGCGTTATAGCCCGGCACAGGTCCGCGTTCAGGGTAAGCTGTCCGGCCTGCTTCGCCGGTACGATTGACGGGCGGGTCCGCGGCTCTCGCCCAAGGATGCTCGTCACCCGGGGTGAGCACGGTTTCGATATGTCCGGTCGCGAAGGTGACCGCGACGCCGCCGGTCCGGCGCAAGGCTTTGCGGTCGAGCAGCAGCCAGCGCGGACGACACCTGCGCGGCAGGCGGCGGTCGGTGACGATGATGTCGACCTTGCGGCACAGCTCGGTCAGCGGGCCGATGTCGGGATGGTAGTTGCTTCGCGTCGCCAGCACGCGCCACTCGCGCCCGCCCGCGCGCCGGGTCGCGAGGCACAGGTCGCGGTTGCAGCGCGCGGTCGCCTGGTCGGACAGCAGCTCGGGGTCGCCGTCGACGCCGCCGTTCACTGTCAGCATGTCGCGCGTATAATCGCCTGCCTTGTCGCGCAGGATGGCGAGATCGCCATCCTCGGTGCGGAGCGCCATGTGCTGCCCGTCACCGGTCACCAG
>CAXSEO010000104.1:0-2506 GCA_964235525.1 uncultured Sphingomonas sp.
CAAGGGTGCGCCGCCGAGCGGCTACAAGCGGCGCGGACGACCGGCGAACATCCGCCACCAGGGTCGGAGGCGCTAGCGCATGGCCAACCAGCGCCTGATCCGGACCGATCGCGCAGGCGACGCCGCGATCCCGCCCGCGCTGCGGCGGGTGCGCGGGCACGCGGCGGGGCATCTGCTCGCACACTACGCGCTCTCGCCCGACGAGGCGGTCGCGTACACGCCGCCTGGAGCGCTTCACCGTTGGTGGCTGGCGCGGCAGATCGGCGACGGGGTGGTGCGGCAGGCATCCGGCGGGCTGTGGATCGACCTTCCCGCCCATGCCCGCGTTGCGGAACGGCGGAGTCGTCGTGCGGCCGCGGTCGCGGTGCCGCTCGCGCCGGCCGCGCTCGCCCTGCTGTTCTACTAAGCCCCGGCCGATGACGGCGAGGCGTCTCGGCCCATGGATCGCGGCGCTGGCGGGGCTGGTCGGGCTCGCGCTGCTGGCGCGGCACGTCGACTGGCAGGCCACCGCGCGGGCGGTGCGCGAGTCGGGCTGGGCGGCGGTCGGCGTCACGGCCGCGCGCGCGGCGACGCTGGCGACCGCGGCGGTCGGTTGGTGGCGGTTGATGCCGCGCGGCGGCGCGAGCCTCGGCAGCATAGCGCAGGTGCGGACGGCGCGCGAAGGGATCAACCTGCTGCTCCCCTTCACGGCGGTCGGCGGCGATGTGATCGGTGCGCGACTGCTCGCCCGACGCGGCGTACCCGGAGCGGTCGCGGCGGCGACGACGCTGGTCGATATGCTGATGCTGTGGTCCGGGCAGCTCGTGTTCACGCTGACCGGGGTCGCGCTGCTGGCGACCGAGGGGCATTCGCGAGTGGCGTTGTGGGTCTTGCCGGGAGTGCTGGTCGCGGGAGCGGCGCTGGGCGGGTTCCTGCTGTTCCAGCGCGGCGGCGGGGCGCGCTGGATCGACCGGGCGGCGGCGAGCGCTGGGGAGCGCTGGCCGGAGCTGATCGGGGACCGACCGTTCAACCTGCGCGAGCAATTGACTGCCCTGTACGCCCGGCCCGGCGCGGTGCTGGCGAACTTCGCCTTACACCTCACCGGCTGGGCGCTCGACGCAGCCGCGCCGTGGCTGGTGCTGACCGCGCTTGGCTACGCGCCGACATGGTCCGAGGCGGTGGTGATCGAGAGCCTCGCGCAGGCGCTGCGCGGTGCGGCGTTCTTCGTCCCGGCCGGGATCGGGGTGCAGGAAGGCGGGCTGGTGTTTCTTTGCGGGCTGTACGGCGTCCCGCCCGAGGCGGCGCTGACGCTGGCGCTGGTCCGCCGCGTGTCGGACGTGGTGATCGGCACACCCGGCTTGCTGCTGTGGTGGCGGATCGAGGCGCTGGGCCCGCTCCGCGCGGTGAGGACGCGCCGGAGCACGATGCTCACGCGGCCGTGAACGTCAGCCCCGCCCGGGCGCGCAGCCGGTCGCGCAAGGCCGCGCCCATCAATGCGCCCGGCGTCCAGATACCGCCCGTCGCGGGCGCGTCCTCGACCAGGCACAGCGCCGCCTCCGCAATCATCTTGGAGGTAGAGCCGTAGCCCGGATCGCGGTCGCCCGTCACCACCGCCTCGACCCGCGCGCCGCCGGGCAGTTCGCCGACAAACAGCAGGTCGTAGTGCCCGCTGTCGCGCTCCTCCTTGCTCGGCCCCTCGCCGGGCTTGGGCCCCTTGTCGCTCGCGAGCGGGTTTAGCTTGGCGAGCGCCTCCGCCGCCATCCGCCCGACTTCGCCCAGCCCGGGCACGACCACCATCTCATCATACACGAAGTCCGCCCCGTACCGCTGGCCGAGCAGCGCGTTGGTGCGGTGGACGTTTTTGGTGTTGATCGGGGCCATGATGAACGGCGCGACCCACGAGCCAATCGAGCGATCGTACTCGGGGAGCAGCCCGGCGGGTTGGTGTGGGCCGGAGAAGCCCGGGGTCAGCGCGAACGGGTCCGCGAGCAGCTTGAACAGCGTCGGCTGGCGCGCGGCGGCGGCGAGCGTCGCCTTGAGGCTGGCGGCGGTGCCGCCGGAGAAGCCGCCCTTAATCGCCCGCACGCGGCCCTTGACGCGCGGCGCGGGGTGGCCGTGCTTCGCGAGCGCCGCCTCCTGAAGCGTCAGCACGCCGAGATCGAACGGGATCGAGTCGAACCCGCAACTGAACACCACGCGCGCTCCCGTGCGCTTCGCCGTCGCCTCGTGCGCGTCGATCATCTCGCGCATCCACGCAGGCTCGCCGCACAGGTCGACATAGCCGGTGCCGGTCTCGACGCAGGCCGCGACGAGGTCGGAGCCGTAGAGCTGGTACGGTCCGACGGTGGTCAGTATCACGCTGGTCCGCAGCGCCATCGCGCGCAGCGAGGCCGGGTCGCTCGCGTCCGCGACGATCAGCGGGGTGTCGGCGGGGGCGCCGATCAGGTCGCGCACCTCGGCGAGCTTGCCCGCGCTCCGCCCCGCCATCGCCCAGCGCGGGCCGGTCGGATAGACCCGCGCCAGATAC
>CAXSEO010000104.1:2606-7341 GCA_964235525.1 uncultured Sphingomonas sp.
GCTCCGCCCCGCCATCGCCCAGCGCGGGCCGGTCGGATAGACCCGCGCCAGATACTCGGCCACCAGCCGCCCGGTGAAGCCGGTCGCGCCATAGATGACGACATCGAACTCGCGCATCGCGCCGCTCCTCAAGCCGCCTCGCTGAACTGCAGACTGGCGAGACGTGCGTACAGGCCGCTGCGCGCGAGCAGGCTGCCGTGGGTGCCTTCCTCGACGATGCGGCCCTCGTCCATGACGATGATCCGCCCCGCCGCTCGCACGGTGGCGAGCCGGTGTGCGATCACCAGCGTCGTCCGCCGCGCCATCAAGCGGTCGAGCGCCTGCTGGACCAGCCGCTCGCTCTCCGCGTCGAGCGCGCTGGTCGCCTCGTCGAGCAGCAGCACGGGCGAGTCGCGCAAGATCGCGCGTGCGATCGCGACTCGCTGGCGCTGGCCCCCGGACAGGCGCGCGCCGCCCTCGCCGAGGAACGTGTCGAGCCCGTCGGGAAGCTGGCGCAGGAACTCGGCCGCGTTGGCCGCCTCCGCCGCCTGCCACAGCGCCGCGTCGCTTGCGTCCCAATGACCATAGCGGAGGTTGTCGCGCGCGGAGGCGGCGAACAGCACCGTGTCCTGAGGCACCATCGCGATGCGCCGGCGGATCGCGGCGGGGTCCGCCTCGGGCAGCGCAACGCCGTCGAGCCGGACGGTGCCGAGCTGCGGATCGTAGAAGCGCTGGATCAGCTGGAACAAGGTCGATTTGCCCGCGCCAGACGGGCCGACCACCGCCACCGTCTCGCCCGGCGCGACATGGAGCGAGAAGTCGCGCAGCGCGGGTGTGTCGGGGCGTGTCGGGTAGCGAAACTCCACCCGCTCGAACGCCAGCTCACCGCGTGGGGGTTCGGGCAGCGCGCGCGGATGCGCGGGCGCGGCGATATCGGGCCGTTCCTGCAGCAACTCGTTGAGCCGTTCCGCCGCGCCTGCCGCGCGGAGCAGGTCGCCATATACTTCGGTCAGCGCGCCGAACGAGCCGCCGACAAACGCGGCCGCCAGCAGCGACCCGGTCAGCGCGCCGGCCGACAGCCGCCCGAGCGCGACGTCCGACACGACGGACCAAAGCAGCGCGATGATGGCGCTGAACAGGAACAGGATGACGATGGAGGTCATCGCCGCGCGGATGGTGATCCGGCGCTTGGCGGCGGCGAACCCGCGATCGACGGCGGCGGCGAAGCGCTCGCCTTCGCGCCGCTCTTGCCCGAACGCCTGCACGATCTTCATCGCCCCCAGCGTCTCGACCGCGATCGCGCCGATATCCGCGATCCGGTCCTGACTCACGCGCGACGACCCGCGCACCCGGCGACCGAGCAGCACGATCGGCAGCACGATCACCGGAATCGCGATCAGCAGCGAGCCCGCAAGCTTGGGCGCGAGCACGAACAGCGCCACCGTGCTGAGGATGCCGGTCAGGACGTTACGCAACGCGACCGACACGGTGGTGCCGACCGCCATCTCGATCTGCGCGGTATCGGAGGTCAGTCGCGAGGCGATCTCCGCCGGGCGGTTCTCCTCGAAGAAGCGCGGCGCGAGGCCGAGCAGGTTGCGCTGCACGGCGACGCGGATATCCGCCACTGTCCGCTCGCCGAGCCAGGAAACGAAATAGAACCGCACCGCCGTCCCGACTGCCAGCAAGCCGACCAGGCCGAACAGCCCGTAGAAAACCCGGTTGATATGGCTCAGGTCGCCGCCGTGCGCGAAGCCCCGGTCTACCATCGACCGGATCAGGTAGGGGAAGGAAGAGGTTGTAAGCGAGGTGATCACCAGCGCCATCAGCGCCGCCGCCAGCGGACCCGGGTAGCGCGACGCGAACCGCCACACCATCTTCAGGCTGCCGAGCTTGCGCCGGGGGTCGGCGGGGGTGGGCTGGTCGGCCATGCTTCGCGCCTAGCAGCCACTCAGCGAACGCTCAACCGGCGGGCAATCTCCGGGCGCGTTTCCTTTTCGGACCGCGACGCATTACATCAAGTGAAACCTGTTCAGGCGATAACGCTTCCATGCTTTATGATTCCTATGTGATGCAGCGCTCGTGGCTCGCCAATGCGAGCAGGATGGCGAGCTGGGGCGCGGACTTCTGGGACAACCCCGCCAATCCGTTCGCCTATTTCGGCGGCGGGCCGGTGATCGCTTCCGCGCTGGAGGTGTTCGCGCACGCCGCTGCGCCGCGTGGCAAGCCCGCGTTCGGGTTCGAGCGTGTGACGGTGGACGGGCGCGAGGTCGCGGTGACCGAGGAGATCGTCCTGAGGCTGCCGTTCGGCCAGCTCAAGCGCTTCCGGCGTGAAGGCGTCGAGGGCGGGCCGCGGCTGATGATCGTCGCGCCGATGTCGGGCCATTACGCGACGCTATTGCGCGGCACGGTGGAGCGGATGCTGCCGTTCGCGGACGTCTATGTCACCGATTGGCGCGACGCGAAGTGTGTGCCGCTCGCCGAGGGCCGGTTCGATCTCGACGACTATGTCGAATATCTCGTCCGGTTCCTTGAGGCGATCGGGCCGGGCGCGCATGTGCTGGCGGTGTGTCAGCCGTCGGTGCCCTGCTACGCCGCCGCCGCGCTGATGAGCGCGGACCAGCATCCGTGCCGCCCGCGCACGCTGACGATGATGGGCGGGCCGGTTGACACCCGGGAGGCGCCCACGACCGTGAACACGCTCGCGACCCAGCGTCCGCACGCCTGGTTCGAGCATAACGCGATCGTGACGGTACCGGCGGTGTACCCGGGCGGGGGGCGGCGGGTGTATCCCGGTTTTCTCCAGCTCGCCGGGTTCATGACCATGAACCTCGGCAACCACCTCAACAGCCACTATGAGATGTTCAAGCACCTCGTCCGAGGCGACGACGACAGCGCGGACGCGACCAAGGACTTCTATGACGAGTACCGCTCGGTGTGCGACATGACCGCCGAGTTCTATCTGCAAACGGTGGACACCGTGTTCCAGCGCCACGCGCTGCCGCGCGGCGAGATGACGCATCGCGGACGACTGGTCGACCCTGGCGCTATCACTGACGTGGCGCTGCTCGCGATCGAGGGCGAGCGCGACGACATCTCCGGGCTGGGGCAAACGCGCTCCGCGCTGACGCTCGCGACCAACCTCCCCGAGGAGCAAAAAAGGTATCTGATGGCCGAGGGGGTCGGCCATTACGGCATTTTCAACGGCTCGAAGTGGCGCAACCACATCGCGCCGGTGGTGGAGCAATGGATCAGCGCCCACGACCAGGCTTAGTCGCGGGCGCTGGACATCGCGGCGGTGCGCGGTCAGGCGATCGAGTCGACCATCGCATGGCTGCTCGACTCGCCGGCCTTGATCGTGCCGCCGGTGAGCATCTTGAAACGGCCCGACAGCGACACGTCGGTCTCCCACATCTCGGCCGAGCTGACGTCGAAGCGATTAAGCCGCGCGTCCGCCTTGCCGTTCGGGAACCAGGCATCGACGCGCTTGTCCCACAGCTTGTCGAAGGTCGCCTGGTCGCGCTCTTGGCTGACCGTCCCGGCCAGGCAAGCGAAGAAGTCCTGCCCCTTGCCGACGAACTGAGCCATCGCCTGCCCGCCTTCGGCGATGCGGTTGTCCTTGCCCGAGAAGATGAACAGCGCGTTGGGCTGCGCGTCGTCAACCTTGACGTTCATCGGCTCGCTGTGCCCGCCATCGACCAGCCCGATCATCACGAACGGGCTGTCTACCAGCTTCTGGCGGAACTTGGCGGCGACTTCCTGCGGGGAATCCTGGTCGGCCATGCGTCGATCTCCTGATGGGTTCGGAAGCGAAAACGACGCGAGCGGAGGTTGGTTGCGCGCGTCCGCGTGCGGGGGATTGGTTGCGCGCGTCCGCGCGCGGGGGATTGGTTGCGCGCGTCCGCGCGCGAGGGGTTAGTTGCGCGACGTGTTCAAGCTGCCAGCTCGGCGAGGGCGTCGAGCAATCGGTCGACCTCGGCGGCGGTGTTGTAGTGGCACAGCCCCACCCGGACGAGACCGCCTGCCTCCTCCAGGCCGAGCGCCGCGATCGTCTCGACCGCATAGAAATGCCCCGACCACGCGAAGATGCCTCGCGTGGCGAGGTGCCGCGCAACGTCAGCCGGCGTGTGCCCTTCGACGGTAAAGGCGAACGTGGGGACGCGCGCCTCCATGTCGGGCGGGCCGTACAGGCGTACGCTGTTGAGGCGGCGCAGCCCCGCGAGCAACCGCCCGCCCAGCTCGCGCTCATACGCGGCGCATCCGTCCATCGCCGCGCGCAAGCGGTCGCGGCGGGTCGTCAGGCCGGGCTCGAGCTCGCTGCCGAGCCAGTCGAGATACGCCACCGTCGCGAGCGTGCCCGCCTGCGCCTCGAACGAGGGCGTGCCGGTCTCGAACCGACGTGCGCCCGTGCTCCCGGCCGGGCGCACCTTGTACGCTCGCAGTTGGTCGAGCACCTCGGCGCGACCCCACAGCACGCCCAGGTGCGGGCCGAAGAACTTGTAGGGCGAGCAGGCGAGCAAGTCGCAACCGAGCGCGCGCACGTCGGTCGCGACATGCGGCACCGACTGCACCGCGTCGACATAGACCAGCGCATCGCCCCGCGCCTTCACAATGCGGGAGATCGCGGCCACGTCGTTGAGGGTGCCCAGCGCGTTGCTCGCGCCGCCCACCGCGACGAGGCGCGCGCGCGGGGATCGCAGTCCCGGCCGCTCCTCGAGACGGAGCCGGCCGGTGCCCCTGTCGCACGGGCACCCGCGCC
>CAXSEO010000105.1:0-7271 GCA_964235525.1 uncultured Sphingomonas sp.
TGGCGGCGATGCAGATCTGCCCGCTGTTGCGGAACGCCGCCCAGAACAGCTTGGGCACCGCGTCGTCCAGGTCGACATCGGGAAGAACGATAGCGGGATCGTTGCCGCCCAGTTCCAGCGTCAGCCGCTTCAGCCCTTCGGCCGCGCTCGCCATGACGCGCCGCCCGGTCTGGGTGGAGCCGGTAAAGCTGATCTTGTCGACCCCGGGATGCGCCGTCAGCCAGGGGCCGAGCCGATCGCCCCCTGTCACCACGTTGAACACGCCGGGCGGCACCAGATCAGCCGTCAGCTCGGCGATGCGCAGCATCACCAGCGGGGTGAATGGCGACGGCTTCAACACCAGCGTGTTGCCCGCGACCAGCGCCGGCGCCAGCTTCCAGAGCGCCAGAATGACCGGATAATTCCAAGGAGCTATCGCACCCACTACGCCCAACGGCACGCGGTGGACCTCGACGCGGCGGGTGTCGTCCTGCGTCACGGTCACGGGAAGAGTGAGCGCGGCCGTTCCGGCCATAAAGGCGGCTGCGCCCATCACCTCCGACCGGGCGAGCGCGAGCGGCCGGCCCTGCTCGGCGGTGAACAGCGTGGCCAGCTCGTCTGCATGGGCAGCGACGGCGGCCGCAATCGCGCGCACGGCCTCCTGCCGCTCGATCAGCGGGCGCGCGCGCCACGCCGGGAACGCCGCGCGCGCGGCGTCAACGGCTGCGTCCAGGTCGTCACGGGTCGCGTCGGGCGCCCGGCCAATTTCCTCCTCCGTCGCCGGATTGAGGACGGCGATCGTGCCGCCATCCGCGGCATAACGGAGCGCGCCGCCGATCAGCATGCGGCTAAGCGGCACAGCCTCCACCTCTGGGGCAAGAATAGCGGCACTAGCCATGACGGATCTCCACAGTGGCACTGTATTCAGCGTCGAACAGCGCCCGGCCGGCGGCCGCGACGTCCTGCGCCAGTGGGGCGGGCAGGCCGGCCGCGAGATAGGCCAGCGGATCGCGCTGCATGATGTCGTAGGGATAATCGGTTCCCAGCATCACGCGTCCTGGCGCGACCGCCGTCGCGAGATGGCGGAGCAGCGCGGGATCATAGGTGTTGCTGTCGTAAAGGAATGCGCGCGCTATCTCGCGCGGCGGACGCGACAGCGTCCCCCCGAAACCGCCCGTCGCGTCGTAACCGCGGTCGAGTCGCCCCAGCATCGCCGCAAGCGTGCCGCCCGCATGGCTGAACAGGAGCCGCAAGCCCGGCGCGCGCGCGGGGACGTCATGGGCGATGAACGACGCCGCAGCGAGCCCGACATCGGTCGCGAACCCCGCAAAGGGCGTCCACGCCGGCGCCAGCCCGCCCGATCCCGCCGAAAGCGGGTGAAAGGCGTGCACGAAAACCACCATGCCCAGCGCCGCCGCAGCTTCATAGACAGGGTGAAAGCGAGGATCGCCGGGATGCACCCCCGCGATGTTGCTGCCGATCTCGATCCCGATCAGCCCGAACCGTGCGCGCAACGCCGCGATCTGCCTGACGGCCAGGTCCGGCGCTTGCATGGTCACGATGCCGAGTCCGGCGAACCGCCCCGGTGCCTCGGCCACCAGCGCGGCGGTGGCCGCGTTGACCGCGTCGCACAGGGAGGCGCTCTTTGTCGGGTGGTGGTCGTACGAGAACAGCTCGGGCATGGGCGAGACGATCTGGACCGCGACACCGTCGCGATCCATGTCGGCCAGCCGCGGGGCCGCACCCCAGGACCGGTCGTCCAGGCGCCGGAACGGCTTGCCCCCGAATTCCAGCACCCGACGTCCGTCAGGGCGGCAGGCCAGGCAAGGCCAGGCACCCGCCCCGGCCGGCTCGGCGGGAAAGTCGGGGGGCACGACGTGGCTGTGAACATCGACCGCGCCCCAGCTGCGCGACGCGTCAGTCACCCTGCGTCGCCGGGCCGGCGGCGGTCCCAGCCATACCCTTCACGGCCGGGCCAGAAACTCGGCGACCAACGCATTGAATGCGTCCGCCTTCTCCCACTGCGCCCAGTGCCCGCAGCGGGGGAAAACGTGCAGTTCAGCGTTGGGCAGCGTGCGGGCGTACAGAAAAGCCGCGTCCAACGGGATGACCTTGTCCTCCCGCCCCCAGATTAGCAGCACCGGGTGTTTGACCCGAAACAGCGGCTCGCGCCACAGGTCGTCGCGGATCCCGGCGGCGGCGCGCTGGCGCAGCGGCGGGTTGGCGATGACGTCGGGGCGCATGCTAGACTGCAGCCTGGCCGTGATCATATCGGGCGGAATTGTGCGGGGATCATAGACCAGCTCGTTCAGGATCGCGCGCAGCTTGCGTTCGGACGGGCCCTCGCCGTCATAATAACTGAACATCTTGGCCAGGCCGGGCGTGGGATAAACCGAATGTATCGGCATGCTTCCCCCTGCACCCATCAGCACCAGCCGCTCGACCCGGTCGGGGTGATCCAGCGCCGTCCGCAGCGCGGTGCCCGCGCCCAGCGAATTGCCGACAATGCTGGCCCGCGTTATCCCGAGCGCGTCGAGGAAGCCGACCAGCACCGCCGACAGCGCGTCGAACAGGCTCCCGTCGACTTCGCGATTATCCGAGCCGCCGTATCCGGGCAGGTCAATTACGAGCACGCGCCGATCCCGGGCCAGTGCTTCGACATTGCGGCTGAAATTGCCCATCCCGCTCGCGCCGGGTCCGCCGCCATGAACCAGCACAACGGGCGTCCTGCCCTCGGCACCGATGTCGTGATAAGCAAGGCGCGCGCCCAGCACATCCACGTACAGGGGATCGGGCTCCCTGGTACCGGGCATGGTCTCGCTCACAACATGGTGCTCCCGCCATTGACACTGATTACCTGGCCGGTGACAAAACCGGCGCCGGGGCCGGCGAGATATGTGACCATCCCCGCCACTTCGGCCGCCTCGCCGGGGCGTCCCTTGGGGATGGCGGCCAGGAACTCGTCGATCAGCGAATTGCCCGCCGCGATCGCCTGCTCGACCTGGGGCGTGCGGATCATGGCAGGGGCAACTGTGTTGACGGTGATGTCATGCAGCGCGAACTCGCGCGCCAAGCCGGTGGTCAGGCCGTGCATCCCGCCTTTGGCTGCGTTATAGGCCGCGTGGGCGGCTAAGCCATTGCGCACCGAATCCGCGCCGATGTTGATAATGCGTCCGTACCGGGCCGCCACCATGTGCGGCAGCACCGCGCGGCACATCCAGAGGCACGTCCACAGATTGCGGTCCACCGTCGTCTTGAGCGATCGGGGCGTGTGAGACAGGAACGGGCGGATGACGCCGCCGCCGGCGTTGTTGACCAAGATGTCGATCCGCCCGAAGCGCGCCATCGCCGCCCCTACCAACGTGGCGGCACCTTCTTCGGTGCTTAGGTCGCCCGCGATTGCGACGGGATCGTTGAACTGCGCCGCGCCGGTCCCGAGCGCGTCGCCATCCACATCGCCCAGCACCAGCCGGGCACCCGCCGCGGCAAGCCCGCCGGACACGGCCATGCCGATCGGGCTGGCGGCGCCGGTGACCACGGCGACCTGATCGAGGAGCGCCGTCACCCGTCGCCGCGCTCGATCGCGCCGACCTGGCCGAAGGCCCGCTGGGCGCGGCCACCCCAGACGTCGACCGATTCGGGCACCAGCGGAAACTGGCGCGGTGCCCGGTCCCCGGCCTCCGGGAACTCCTCCATGCCAAAACTGTATTCCACTGTCAGCCCGTCGGGATCGAGGAAATACAGGAACACCGATTCCGACGTCGGATGCCGGCCCGGCCCAAACACGATCGGCACGTCGCCGCGACGGAAACGGTTCAGCGCCCGGCCGATGTCGTCGATCTCCGTGACCATGAAATTGACATGCTGCAGCATTGCTTCGCCGCCCCGCGCCTGGCCGACGCCGAAGCTGTGGTGAAGCGGATTGGGGAAGCATCGCATGAAGCACGCGACGCCTTGCACGCGATCCGACACGCGGAAGTTCAGCACGTCGGTCATGAATCGCTCGGTGTCGCCCGGGATGGGGCTGGCGAGCACGAGATGGCCGAGCCGCTCGATCCGGGTGTGCGTGGGCGCGTAAGCCGACGCGATCGCGGGGGCAGCGAGGAAAAACTCGAACGTCGCGCCCGTCGTGGGCTCGACGGCGCGCAGCCCGGCCTCAAGGCCCAAGGCGGTGAGATCCTCGGCGGGGATGTCGCGCGTCGCCACGCCCGCATGGTGCAGGGACGCGCGCACCGCCGCGAGCGCCGCGCCGCTCTCCATCTCCCAGGCAAAGCGCTTGAGGCCTGGCTCGCCCTGGTACAGCGCGATGTCGTGATGGCGGTCGCTGCACCGGAACAGGGCGGCCCCGGCCGGCGCATCGACCCGCTCGAGCCCGACCATCGCTTGGTAGAAAGCCGCCGACCGGTCGAGGTCGGCGACGTTGAGCGCCACATAGCCGAGCCGGACGTAGCGGATGGCGGACAGCTCGCTCATGGCGACCTCCTCGGAACCGGTCATGGGATGATGCTCACGCGCCCCTGCGGCCGCAGTGACTCCAGCGAGAGATCGGTTCGCTTCCAGACAATCCGAAACCCCTCGGGCGTGCGGCGCAGACGATAACGATGCCGCCCCGGAAAGATGTCGGTAACGCCGTTCTTGGACCGATAGGTGACGAACGCGCAATCCGCCTCCACCCCTGCATCGCGCTCGGCCGTGACCCGGACGTTGCTGATTAGCCGCGCGCAGATCGAGCGCGGAAACTCCGAATGCGCGTCCGGCTTGTTCAGCCGCGCAACGCGATGCCCCAGCCGGAAGCGGTCGTCGGCGATGTAGAACAGCGTGTCCGTCGAGCTGACGTCCGCGGCCGATCCGGCGGGCGGCACCTCGTACACCGCGTCGTCGGTGAACAATGAAAGCCAGTCATCCAGCCGCCAAGCATCGAGCAGCGCCGCTTCATCGTAAAGGAAACGCTCCACGATGCCGCGAGTGTCCGGGCCACACGCGTTCGGGCCTTGAACAATGTTCACGGGGCAACCTCGACGCGGCGGCTCCATTCGCGCCAGAAAACTCGCATCTGTTCCTCGTCATCATGCCGCTTGTCGGCCCGAGCGATTCCGCGCGAGATGTCGTTGAAGAGTCCGTCGGACCGACGATACCCGGCTTGCGCGGACTCCAGCGCTTCGATGTCGTCGGGCGTCGCGAAGCCGCCCGGCCCCAAGAACTCCAGGAAATTCTCCAGCCGGCGCCGGCGAAAGACCGGGTCCTCGCCCTTGGGCGCCAGCGCCCAGCCGGTCACGTTCAACTGGTCCACCGCCTGCGGATAAAAGGTCCGGACGGTCAGCGACATGATGTCGTTCACGACCAGATTGGGGAAGATCACCACGTTGCGGTTGCCCCGTGCGATCCGCCGCGCGCGTTCGGGCCCGTGCAGCGCCTCCAGCCGGGCCCGCGCCGCATCGACGACCGCCTTGCCCTCCGGGCCCCAAGCGGGGATCGCCTGCGCGATTGGCCGTCCCCAACCGGCGTTGTACTCGATCCCGCCATGGCCGTTACCGAAATCGAAGGCGCGCGACAGGGAAGGGCGCCCGCCGCCGCCGGACTTGGCGGGCGCGCCGGCCCCGGCGGCGTCGGTCAAATAGTCCAGATAGGTTGAGTGTGTTTCCGACGCGTGGTAACCGTCGAAGCTATTCTCGACGAGCAGCTTCCAATTGGCCCGAATGCTGTACTCTTGCGTGCCGCCGACGATCTCCATGCCCTGATCGGAGTGGTCCGACACCAAGTCGAGCATCTCGCCGGCGTCGGCCAGATACTCGACCAGGCTTTCCCCGTCTTGGGTGAAGTTGACGAACCAGAAATCGCGGTATCGGTCGAGCCGCGGCACGGGGCGCAGATTGGCGCAGGATTCGGCGTTGAAGTCCGCCGGATAAGTCTCGGCGTCGAAGCGGGAGGCGAACTGGCCGTTATTGTTGAACGCCCAGCCATGATAGAAGCAGCGAAACGAAATGGCGCGCCCCGACCGCTCGCGCACCACCGCAGCCCCGCGATGCGGGCAGACATTGTAGAAGGCGCGAAACTCGCCTTTGCGGTCGCGATTGAAGATCAGCGACCGGCCGCCAACCTCGCGCGTCAGAAAGTCATTGGGACCGGCGAGCTCAGAGTCATGGCCGAGGTAAAGCCAACAGGTGTCAAAGATGTACCGGCGCTCGCGGGCCAGGATGGCGTCGTCGGTAAAGGCGTCTCGCCCGACCCTGAACAGCGCGCGCGCCGGATCGTCGTCGACAAGCCGGCGGACCGGCGACGTGGCGGCGAGATCAACCATAGCCATGGGCGGCCTCCTGCGGCGTGGCGCTCATCCTTGGGACTCCGGAATGGTCACGACCAACCCGTCCAGGTCGGGGGTCAGCGTAAGTTGGCAGGACAGCCGCGACCCCGCGCGCCGGTCGGACACAAGGTCAAGCAACGCGTCCTCGCACTCGGCGAGCGGCCCTATCTGAAGAAGCCAGTCGGCGTCGACATAGACATGGCAGGTCGCGCAACTGCAGGCGCCGCCGCAATCGGCGTCGATGCCGTCCAGCCCCGCCTGCACCGCGCTTTCCATGACGGTTGAGCCAACGGCGCCACTGATCGCATGACGCTCGCCGCGCGCATCCATGAACGACAGCGCAATCATGCCTTGTTGGCCTCTCCTTTGGTAGGACCATTACTATCCGCAGGAGTGCGCCTGTCAAGCGATCTGAATGGTTCTCAACGGTAAAGGCGGACGCCGGTCAGGATTTGCTCGACTAGATGCTCACGGATCTGGTCCCCAGTGGGCGGATCGACACCTGCGGCGGCGGCTATCGCCGCGAGCAGGGGGTCACCGAGGAACAGCACGTCGCACGCGGCCACGATTTCCATGTACATGAGCAGGGGATCGGCGCTCCGGAACGCCCGCACCGCCCGACCCTGCTTGGCGACCTCGCGAATCACGCCAAACACGGACCGCGCTTCGGTCATTCCCACGTCTTCCCAGCCCGACCGGATCGCGCGCCGCATCAGCGCGGGCCCATAGGGTCTGGCCAGGCGAAGGCGGATGATCGCGGCCAATGGTCGTTCGATCGTCGCGTCGGTCACGCGCTCCTGGAGGAGCTGGCGCACCGCCGACGCCATCTCGGCCGCGTCCCGGAGGGCCAACGCTTGCAACAGCCCGGTGAGCGATCCGAAATGGTAGCGGATCAGCGCCTTGCTGACACCACTGGCGTCCGCGATCGCACCGAAGTCGATATCAAGCGTTCGCTGCTCGATGATGACCCGGGACGCCGCGGCCAGAAGCG
>CAXSEO010000106.1:0-7261 GCA_964235525.1 uncultured Sphingomonas sp.
GGGTTTAGCTTAGCTCAGCCGCCAAACTGTCCAGGAAGGCGGGACCACCTCACTCCTTTATTGCTGGCAGCTGCATCCTAGGGCGAGCAGTTGCTATTGGGACGGCCAGTTGGTGGCTCGATCCGCGGATGCGCCGGAGCAGAAGCGACCTTAGCACCGACCTAGCCCCAACCAGGCAAGCTTCCGCGCTGGCCGACCCGACCTTCCGCCCGGCTTTCCCTCGCGCTTCCGCCCCGGTAAGCCTGCCGCATGCCCACTCCCCTCGCCCTGCTCCGCGCGCAACTTGCCCGCGAAGGCCTAGACGGCTTCGTCGTGCCGCTCACCGACGAGCATGGCAGCGAATATGTCGGCGGGTACGCGCAGCGGCTTGGCTGGCTGACCGGGTTCGGCGGGTCGGCTGGGACGGCGGTGGTGCTCGCGCGCGAGGCGGCGATCGCCACCGACGGGCGCTATACGCTCCAGGTGCGCGAGCAGGTCGACGCCGCCGACTGGCAGTTCGTCGCGCTGCCGACGGAGAGCGTCGCCGGGTGGCTGGCCGACCATGCGCCGGAGGGCGCGCGCGTGGGCTATGATCCGTGGCTCCATACCCGTCCGTGGGTCGAGGAGATGCGCGCCGCGCTCGCCGGGGCGGCGGCCGAGCTGGTAGCGACGGTGGCCAACCCCGTCGACGCGGTCTGGGCCGCGCGCCCCGCGCCCTCGCCCGCCCCGCTCGCGGTCCACCCCGACGCGCTCGCGGGGGCAAGCAGCGCCGCCAAGCGCGGCGAGATCGCCGACCGGCTGGCGGCGGACGGTGCCGACTCGGTCGTGCTGTCCGCGCTGGACTCGATCGCCTGGACGCTCAACATCCGGGGAGAGGACGTCGCGCACACGCCGGTGGCGCGCGCGTGGCTGCTCGTCCATGCGGACGCCACCGCCGACTTGTTCGTGGCACCGGAAAAGCTGACCGACGCGGTGCGCCAGCACCTTGGCAACGCGGTCCGGCTGTACGATTATCACGATTTCGCGCCGTTCCTGTCCCACCTGGCGGGCAAGCGTGTCGCGGTCGACGTCAACCGCTCGGCAGCAGCGATCGTCGCGGCGCTGGAGGCGGCGGGCGCGACCGTGCTGGCGCGGCGCGATCCCGCGCTCGACGCCAAGGCAAGCAAGACCCCCGCCGAGGTCGCGGGCCACCGCGCCGCCTCGGCCCGCGACGGGGCGGCACTGACCCGCTTCCTGCGCTGGGTGGAAGCAGAAGCGCCGGGTGGAACGCTCACCGAGCTGTCCGCCGCCGCGAAGCTGCTCGAGTTCCGCCGGGCGACGGGGTTGCTTCGCGACACCTCGTTCGACACGATCAGCGCCACCGGCGCGCACGGCGCGATCCCGCATTATCGCGTCGACGCCGCCTCGGACGCGCCGCTGCTCCCCGGCCAGCTGTTCCTGATCGACTCGGGCGGGCAATATGCGGACGGCACCACCGACGTGACCCGCGTCGTACCCGTCACCGAGCCGACGGCGGAGATGCGCGACCGCTTCACCCGGGTGCTCCAGGCGCATATCGCGGTCGCGACCGCGCTGTTCCCGCCCGGCACGGTCGGTACGCAGATCGACGCGATGGCGCGCCGCCCGCTATGGCAGGCGGGGCTGGATTATGCGCACGGCACCGGCCACGGGGTGGGCGCGTACCTGTCGGTCCACGAAGGCCCCGCGCGGCTGGCGCTGCCCAACTACCCGGGCGGTGGCCCCTTCGAGCCGATGCGCGCGGGCATGATCTTGTCCAACGAGCCCGGTTATTACAAGCCGGGCGAGTACGGCATCCGCATCGAGAACCTGCTGCTGGTCGAGGAGCGCCGCGTGGTGGGGAGTGAGATGGCGCTGCTCGGCTTTGAGACGCTGACCTTCGCGCCGATCGAGCGCGATCTGATCGATCCGGCCCTATTGACGGCGAACGAGAAATCGTGGCTCAATACGTATCACCGCCGGGTGGTCGAGGTGATCGCGCCCGAGCTCGATGGAGAGGACAGGGCATGGCTCGTGCAAAAATGCTCGGCGCTCGTGTGATGACGATGGCGGCTTGGAGCGCGGTCGCCGCCGCGACGCTCACCGCCGCTTACGGGTGCGGCACAGCGGCGGCGCACGCGGGGACATGGATTTCCTGGCGCTGAGGCTCCTCCAGTTGAGGGTCGTCCGGCGCGTGGTCCGACACCGCCTCGCGCGCCTGTGCCTTGCGCCGCTTGAGGTTGTCGCGCAGCGCCTGGGCGAGTCGCTTCTTCCGGTCCGCGTCGCTCATACGCCTGCCTTACCCCCGCCCCGCGCGCCTTGACAACGCCGCCCGAAGCGGGTCTTAGCCGCCGCTCCCGGCCCGCCGGGCACGCTGCCGTAGCTCAGTGGTAGAGCGCATCCTTGGTAAGGCTGAGGTCGTGAGTTCAATCCTCACCGGCAGCACCATTTTTGTCTGAAGCTGCAAATGCTTATGCCCTCCGCGCGGCGGAGGCAGATGCTGACAAGCGAAGAACGGCTGCCTTTGTCAGCGCATTGTCAGCTTGGCGCAAGTCGGCTTGGCAGTGGGTCGACACGCGACCACAAGTCTACTTTGCCGGTGGCTCCGCGCTTGGCTCCGACCGTAGCTAATGGCGGAAGTCCTTGAGCGACCGCTGGCGGGTGTCGGACCACCTATCTGGTCAGCGAGATTGCGGTGAAGAGCTCCGGGAGCAGAGATTGCCGACGCGGACGATTGGGGGCGGGGTGAGCCGAGTCGCTTCGACCGACGGTAGGTGGCGCGGCGACTATTCCCTTCGCCTCCGCACCGGCGCGCCCTGTGACCAATCCCGCTTCGCCCGCGACGACAATCGCTTGATCGATAAACGCAAACCGCCCGATCGCATAGCGGTCGCGAGGCACGCAGACGGGTTCGGTCAGCTTCTGTGAGTTGAGAGGCTGTGCGCGGTGGCGCGGCTAAACTCGCACTGGCAGTCTCGCAGGCTACAGCGAAGCCGCCAGTACGGACGTTCAACTGCTTCGTCGCATCGCCCTGGGACTCGCGCACGGCGCGGCTCATTCCGCCCCCTGGTTCTGACCGCCGTTAGGCCGCGGAAATCCTTAGCAGGCCTGGAGGGGGCGAAGACACATGATTCTCTCCGCAGGCATTTTGCTACTCGTTGTCTTGGCTGAACAGGAATGCGTGGTCCGCCCATCGGCGTCCATCCGCTAAGTTGTGACGCTCCGCTTGGTAGAGGCGCGTGAGGCAACAGCTCGGCTCCGCGCCGTTGCGGAGCCATCTGCCGCCCGGTACACCTCTCTCGACCGGCCGCAGCGCCGGCCGAGGGGGTAGCGAATGAAATCAGCCAGGTGGTGGATCGGGCTTGCGCTGGCGATCATGCCGGGACCCGCGGCGGCGCAACGGCCCGATCCGCAACCGCTCGACTCCGAACTCCCAGCGCTCAAACTGCTTACTCAGCCGAGCATCCAGACCTCGCCCACGCAGCGGCTGGTGCTTATCGACCAAGCGCTTGCGATGCTAGCGCAGCCGACGCCGTTCCGCGGGGCGGTTTTGTGCGCACGCGCGCAGGTGCTCCAATTCCTGACGCGGTATGACGAAGCGCGCGCATCGCTCGAGCAGTGCCGCCAACTTCTACCCGACGATCCGCGCGTGCTTGTCGGAAGCGCGTTCGACGAAGCGGAACAACGGCGACCGGTCGAAGCGGCCAAGCTCCTGATCCGCGCCGCTCAGCTTGGGCCGGATGCGGTTCGTCAAATCCCGCCTTCGTCCATGGGCATGGTGCTACGCCCGCTTCGCTACGCGCGGGCGGATAAGGTGCTGGACGACCTGATGGCGTCGCTTGCGGCTAGCGGGTGGGGGCGCGACAACCCCGAGGTGTTCGCCGAAGTCGCGGTTCCCGTCGTGCGCCACATGATCATCGATGGGAGGGAGGCGGACGCGCTCGCGATGCTGCCTTCCATTCTCTCACCCAAAGCCGGGCTGGCCATGCTGATCGACCGCCGCTACGCCGCGATTTGGCCCCAAGTGGGGGCTTGGGCGGGACCCGATCTGTCGGTTCAACGCCGGGCACTCCTCGCCGGGACGCGGGCGGCCTATCAGACAAGCCGCTCGCCCGACGACTTCCTGGCTTATACGGCGGCACTCACCCAAACTGGTCATCGCGATCAGGCCATTAGCGAGCTCAGGACGTGGCTGGCCGCGCCCCCGGCCCAGATTAACCCCTGGTATCGCAATGCTGTGGTCGTCCGGTTCGGCAACTTCTTGGGCCAGTCGGGCAAGCGGGAGGAAGGGATCGCGCGCATGAAGGCTGCGCTTGGTGGCCCTGACGCCTTGGACAGGAGCGTCGCTAATATCGTGCCCAATCTGGTTATTCACATGCTCTTGGTGCAGGATTACGCGGGCGCTCTCGGCGTGTTGGACGCGCACACGCCCGACGCGAGCGGGGTCGAGGCGCAACCGGCGCTCGGCTACTTCATAGCGCTTCGCGCGTGCGCGCTCGCCGGTGCCGGGCGCAAGTCCGAAGCCGACCGCGAACTGCTTCGGGTTCAAACGGTCTACGCCGCTAATGACGACGCGGTGAGAATGGCGGTCGGGTGCATGGCTGCTCCCGACGTCCAAGCCGCGCTCTGGATCAAGCGCGCCGACAATGATGAAACCCGGACCAACGCCCTGGTCGAGCTCGCGACCGCGCGGGCCCGAGCGGCGAAGGGTTTAGCGGTCGACTCACTTGATGAGGCAGCCCTGCGCCAGATTGCCGCACGCGCGGACGTGGCCGCAGTCTACGATCGGTTAGGCCGCGCCCTGCCCGAGGGCTATGTGCCGGCGCTTCTCGAATTTGAAGGGGTACCCGACGTCTAAGACACAACGGTCAGGTCAAGTATCAACGCCTTTGGCAAGCATAGGCTATGATATTCGTGCAAATGGGTGGCCGATAAGTATGTCACTTCCCGAAACTCACGCTGGCTCGGTCCATCTCGGGAGGTAATTGCAAAGGAGCGATTGGGGAAACCGGAGCCCAACTCCCCCAGCTCCGGCTGGGCCTGGTCGGCGCTCCCCGCAATCGACCGATTTCAAGGGATCGGCGGCTTTGTCCAATTCAAAGAACAGTCGCCAGTCCACCCGCTCAACGAGGCGAGCCATGCTCCCGTAAAAACGCGAGCATTTCCTCAACGCGCACCATGGAATCGGGCGCGCGGGTAGTAAGTTGAAGCGGCCGCATCCGGTCGGTGACGGTGGCGAACGATCGCGCCAAGGCGTTGAACATACTGATCTATGTGAGGTAACACGGTTAATATCGTGGAAACGCCAACCAAGGTTCGGCGGAGGCGTCGGCACGGCGCGCGTCACGGCTTTGGTGCCGGGGTTGGCGTCACCGATCGAAGAACGACCTCCGCTACGGCGTCGGGAAGCACGAACCACGTCCCGTTGCCATGACTGGTGGGATTGCCGCGATCATGGGGGTTGTTCAGGTCGCCATCCCACCGCAATGCTTTTCGACCAGGCTGCCCGTCCCACGTCATCTCGGCGATCGACCAGCCGTCCGCTGGGTCGGTGTGCAGCACCTTCAAGCTGGCTGTCGGCTTCAAGCGGCTTTGCGGGCTGGTGGCGTTCCAGGGGTTCACGGCTGATCGCTCCTGTCGAGTTTCGCATACCTGGCTGCTGCCGCCCCGCTCATCGATTGTAACATTTCCGTTTGACGTCGGGGGACGCGCCCGTACGACTTTCTTTGAACAGGGGGATCACAATGCCGACAATGACCAATCGACTGCTCGCCGAGACATTCGGCACGTTCTGGCTGGTGCTCGGGGGCTGCGGGGCCGCGGTGCTGGCGGCCGCGTTTCCCGCGCTTGGGATCGGCTTTGCCGGGGTAAGCCTAGCGTTCGGGCTGACCGTGCTGACCATGGCGTATTCGATCGGTCATATCTCTGGCTGCCATCTAAACCCGGCCGTGACCGTCGGCCTGTGGGCTGGCGGGCGCTTTCCGGCGCGCGACATCGCGCCCTATGTCCTGGCGCAAGTCGTCGGCGCGGTGATCGGCGCGGCGGTGCTGGCGGGGATCGCGACCGGCAAGGCCGGGTTCGACCTCGCGGGATCGGGGTTCGCGGCCAACGGCTATGGCGCGCATTCGCCAGGTAGCTACTCCCTCGTCGCTGGCCTGCTCAGCGAGTTCGTCCTGACGCTCGGGTTCCTGGTCGTGATCCTGGGCGCGACCGACACACGGTCTCCGGCAGGGTTCGCGCCGATCGCGATCGGGTTGGCGCTGACGCTCATTCACCTGATCTCGATCCCGGTCACGAACACGTCGGTCAATCCTGCGCGATCGACCGGTCCCGCGCTGTTCGTTGGCGGTTGGGCGCTGGCGCAGCTTTGGGCATTCTGGGTAGCCCCGATCGCCGGCGCGATCGCTGGCGGTGCCCTTTACAAGGGAATGGCCGGCACGACCAAGCCTGACATCACCGGTGAGGCGATCTAGGTCGCCGGCTCGGTCGAGCCCTCCCGCCGCGGTCGGCGCTGTAAGCGAACGGTCCTGATGCTACGCTCTACGGGGCCGAAGGTCCGGCCCCGGGTTGGGTGGGTGGGGCCAACAACGGTGCCCTTGCGCGGGGCGACGCGGACGCGCGCCCTGCCGGGGCAAACGCAGTCGCTCCGGGTCGTCGCGCGCCAGCGCGGCTCCGGGAAGCGGCGTAGAGCGCCCTGGCCGGTGTGCGGCTAAGAGGGAGCGCCAGCGGGTCAGCTCAAAGATGCCGCGCCGTCGGGAGCGAAGCGGAAAGAGCACGACCTTCGATCATCCCGCTCCTTCGCGCGGGCCATCGCCCGCGCCTGGGTGGTGGTGGGGCCAGCGGAGTGCCGTCCCCCTCGGGGCGGCCCCATTGTGAACGGGGGTTCTGCACCGCCGTACGCCGCGGAGAGCCGTGGGGGGTCGGCCGCGCCTTATCTGACCGGTTCTGACCCGCCTACGACACCGAATGCAGCGGCGTCGGACTGCTGCCACCGTCGCGCCGCAAAGATTCCGCAATAGAGGACAGCAGCGCATGGGACCGCCACATCGGCGCGCCGTGGCCGTCGGCGGCTTCGGCAACGTCGACCTGAACGCTGTCGGCGGTCTCGACGATCTCGATCGCGTCGCCGGTGCTGATGACCGAGCGTTCCAGCAATCCATGGATCAGGCTCTCAACCAGCAGCAGGGCGGCATGGCCGTGCGGGTCGGGCATGGGCGGCGTCGTTCCCCGCGCGGCGAAATGGTTGTCGTTGGTGGGCATAAGAACGCCTTTGGTACAGGCGAGA
>CAXSEO010000107.1:0-7257 GCA_964235525.1 uncultured Sphingomonas sp.
CCGCGTGGACCCGTGCTCCGCTTCGCCGAGCCCGCAGCCTTTGGGTTCGACTGGCAGCATGACGCGCTGGGCCATGCCTCGCTGACGATCGCCATCGGCAACGGAGCCAGCTTCGTGGGGCTGAGCGCGCCGCCGTTGCTGATCGATCCGGCTAGCGGGATCGTGCAGCCGATCGACACCGGCTTGCCCCCCGATCTTGCCGAGCAGATGCTCCGCATGCCGCCAATACCTGTCGAGGCGACGGCGAGTGTCGCGGAGCGATGGGACGAGATCTCGCCGTCCCTCGTTCCGCCACCGGTACGGCTGGATATCCGTGACCTCGGACTGGTCGCGCCCGTCCCGGTGGTGACGCTCCTGCTCGATCGCGTGCAGATCGAGGAACCGGACGGAAGCCGGTGGGGATATCGCCGCAAGGTCGCGCACCAGATCGCAGTGGCGCGCCTCACCTTCGACTACGGCGCGGCGACGGTCGATCCCACCGCCACCGACACGCGTGTGCTGGTCCGCGATGGCCCGAGCCTGGTCCGGTTCGACCGCGACCTCCCCGCCGAGGCCGCCGCGATCAGCCGGCTAAGCGACCTCGGCCTTCATAGCCTCGACCTGTTCGAGGACATTTACCCCACCACGCGACAGGGGTGGGATCATGCGCCGATCGTGCCGGCGGAGCCGGACGATCTCGCGCCGTTCCTGCTGATCGATGCGCCCGCGCTGCGCGCCGACAACTGGCGCGTGGAGATGGCGGCGGATTTCCCGTTGCGCCTCGTTCGCGCGCAGCCCGAGAGCCTGGCGATAGCCGTCACCCCGACCGGGATCGACTGGTTCGACGTCGAGCTTGGGGTCACGATCGAAGGCGAACGGATCGACCTTGTCCCGGCGCTGCGTCGCCTGCTGGCGACCACCAGCGGCGTCGATCTTGCCGCACTTCTCGACGAGAGCGCAGCGCCGGCATCGCTGCTGCCGGTGTCGCTCGGCGATGGTCGCATCGTGACGATCGAGACCGAGCGCGTCCTGCCGATGATCCGCGCGCTGCTGCTGCTGGCGACCAACGACGCGCTGTCCGGCACCGCCGGTCGTCCGGGATTTTCCAGCCGCGACCTGGGCGTCGTCGCCGAGCTTGCCGCCACCACGGCGGACCTTCCCTGGCAGGGCGGCGATGCGCTCCGACGGCTCGCTCGGGCGCTGACCGAGTTGCGGTTCGCGCCGACGCCGGTGCCGGGATCGTTCAAGGCGACCTTGCGGCCCTACCAGCAGACCGGGCTCGACTGGCTCGATGCGCTGGGCCGTGCGGGGCTTGGTGGACTGCTCGCCGACGACATGGGTCTCGGCAAGACCATCCAGACGCTGGCTCACATCGCGGTACTCAAGGCCGAAGGCGCGCTTGACCGGCCGGTCCTGATCGTGTCGCCGACCTCGGTGCTGCCGAACTGGCAGGCGGAAGCCGCGCGGTTCGCGCCCGACCTGTCGGTGCTCGTACTCCACGGTGCAAACCGCCATGGCAGACATGCCGAGATGGTCGGGCATGATGTCGTGCTTACCAGCTATCCGCTGCTCATCCGCGACAGCCAGGCGTTCGTCGACAAGCAGTTCGCGCTCGTGGTGTTCGACGAGGCGCACAATCTGAAGAACCCGCGGACCGCCGGGCATCAGGCCGCCAAGGCGATGGTCGCTGACCGGAAGCTCGCCCTTACCGGCACGCCGGTAGAGAACCGCCTGGCCGACGCCTGGGCGTTGTTCGACCTGCTCGTTCCCGGCCTGCTCGGCGATCGGCGAAACTTTGCGAAGAACTATAGCGGCCCGATCGAAGGCCATGGCGAGCCAGTCGCCAAGGCGCATCTTGCCCGCAAGCTCAAGCCGTTCCTGCTCAGGCGAACCAAGGAGGAGGTCGCCACCGAGCTTCCGCGCAAGTCGATCGTTCCGCTGATGATCACGCCGGCACCGGCGCAGATGGCGCTGCACGAGAGCCAGCGCCTGTTGATGCAGGCACGCGTGCGCGACGAAATTGCTCGGGTCGGCCTGATGCGCGCTCAGATCGTCGTTCTGACTGCGCTGACCCGCCTGCGCCAGATCTGTTGCGACCCCCGTCTTATCGCCAAAGACGGCACCCGGCCCGCACCCTCGGCCAAGCTCGATCGCCTGCTCGAACTGCTCGACGAGATGATCCCCGAAGGACGCCGCGTCATCCTGTTTAGTCAGTTCACCTCGATGCTCGATTTGATCAAGCCCGAACTCGACGCTCGCGGTATCGCGTGGGTCCAGATTACCGGCCGCACGAAGGATCGCGTCACCCCGCTGGCGCGGTTCCAGGCGGGCGAGGTCCCGGTCATCCTGATCAGCCTCAATGCCGGCGGCACCGGCCTCAACCTGACGGCCGCCGACACCGTGATCCTTTACGATCCGTGGTGGAATCCTGCGATCGAAGCGCAGGCGATCGACCGCGCGCACCGCATCGGCCAGACCAAGCCGGTGTTCGTCTATCGGATGATAGCCGCCGGCACGATCGAGGAGAAGATCCTGCTCCTCCAGCAGCGCAAATCGGCGCTGGCGGAAGCGCTCTGGAGCAACGATCCGTCGACACCGGCACGGCTCGACGCGGAGGACATTGCGTTCCTCCTGGGGTGAGTGGAGAGCGGCAATAACTCGAGGCTCGACCGGCAATTGCGCTTGCGGTCGAACGCCGCCGGGATGATGCGCCGCAGCGTCGGTCGCGGCTGGGCAGCCTATCGAGTGCCCGCTGACTCTGATTATGCGGCCTCGTTCGCAATCGTTGCTGCGTATTTACGAAGAATGTCGGCGATAATCAGCAGATCATCCTCGTTAAGGTCGGAGCCGGTCGTCTTGATCTTGCCCCTATTCGCTTCTCGCTCGCAGCTGTTGGCGAGGCGGACCAGCGTCGCATGAGCGAACTTGGCTTCTTCCCGCTCGGAGATCTTGTCGTTCATGCCAATCTTTACCCTCCTCCGGCGAAGGAGACCAACCGACGCGCCGCAAATCCACCTCGCCGCCCGGCCGGCGCCACGCTCCATTCCGCCATCCTGAACCTGCCTCATGCGGAGTCAACGTGCGTGCCGCGATGCACCAATTACTCGGTTCCAACGGGCACTACTGTCAACGGATAAGAGGGCCATCACCGTCCCGCGTGGCACCTGCACTTCGACGCCAAACGAATAATCGACGACAGTACCGCACAAATGAACTCGTGATCGAAAGCCCTTGTGTTCACGGTTGTTGCGCTGCACAATCTGCTTGCCTTTCAGGCATCCTCTCCAAAACTCGCAGGGTCGGCCGCATGGCCGGCCCCTTTTTTCTGCGGTTCCGGGCAGCCTCCCTATCGGTCAGGCTCGTCCCGCCACCGGCATTGTCCCTGCGGTGAGCAGCCGCAACTCAATCTCGTGACGGTCGCTAAGGTTGGCGACGATTTCGACTTGGCTCGCGTCCAGCCCCGCCTCGGAGCTGAACAGCTCCATCGTGTAGCAGCCGCGTGCCATGGTGATGCCGGACAACGCCTTAGCCGTCGTGAACCTGTCGGGCCAGCGGCACACCGATAGCCATGGCCATCCGGAGACCGGCGGGTCGTAGCGTGATATGAGCACGTTGTCGGAGCGCAGCTGCGAAGGACGCAGATCGAATATGTCAGGCAGCACCGCCTCCGGGCGCGGCGCTGCCAAGAAGCGCTCAATCTCGATACGCTCGTCGTCGGTCTCGAGGATAATTGGGTAGTAGCGGCCCAGCGGCAATCCAGTGCCCTGGTTCCTGCGCGGCAAGTCTATCACGAGCACGCTGGGGGCGCTGATCAGCGGTGACGGGTAGAGCAGCCGTTTTCTAGCCAGATCGTCGCTCAGCCGATACATGCCCTCTTCGATAACGAGACTACCCCGAATTGACAGGCGATAGACAGCAACCGGGTTCAGCGGCTGGTAAGCTGGTAATGACTCCCCTGCGTTCTGACTGCCGCGGATCAGGCGTCCGCTACGGCCGGCGCTTCGACCAGCCACCTGGCAATGATCCGCTCGAAATCGACATACGGAATGCGATCGGCGTCGAATGCGAGTGCTGCCGCCAAATCCGGCAGGTCGGCCAGGAACGCTTCGTACGCCCGCTGCACGCGGTCACCGCTCGGGAGTTCGCGGCGCGACACATTGGCGAGCCAGTCACGCGCCTCGCGTAGCGCACGCGCCGGTTCGCCACCATGTTCGTGGATGTCCATGCCGGCAAGGTCGGAGATGAAACGCTGATAGCGATAGCGCTCGACATCGAGGATCAGCACACGCTTCGTCTTCTGATGCTTCCCGCCGAAACGCTTGGCGCCGAGGAACAGTCCGAGCTCAAGCGGCATATTAAACCTTGGCAGATCGTGGACGGGGTCGAGCTCGGTGCGCGACAAGTCGTGAATGCCATAGCGGCATTCCTCGATCAGGCCGTAGATCTTGTCGATGCGGGTCTGGCCGCCGTCGTCCAGCTCGCGTGCCGAGCGCGGCCGGAAACCGCAAACCAGGATGGCGAAGATGAGCGCCCAGAAAATAGGCGCGAACGCGTTGTCGAACGGGCAGTTGATGAAGACGTCGTCGGCCGACGTCTCGGTGACCGCCAAGCTACTTCTTCTTGGCCAGCACGCTCTTGACGGCGGCCGTGATCCGCTTGTCCGACACGGTAACCTTCTTGGTCACCACCGGTGCCATCACGTAGCGTCCGGTCAGCGCGCTGCGCCCGAGCACGCCCGCTTTGCCCGTCTTGGAGGTGATGGTGTCGGACCTCGCCGTCATGGAAGCAATATGAGGCGTTGCTCCAGGACGCGCAAGCGCGTTGACCGGACGACGGCGATCTCGTTCCCGCGTTTGCGCGACGGTCTTAAATCCCCGATATCGAAGCTGATCGCGTCCGCGAAGGGCTGTAACGCCTCGCGTAGGAGCGAATGGGTGATTGGCAGGCTGACATCGGCAGCCGTGAGTCTGCTCGTCACCGTTTGGAGGACCGAGCCGTCCTCGGGTCGCGCGTGACCCCGGCACTGATGCCGCCCAGCGCGACGGAGCTGCTCTGGAACAGCCGCGGGTCACCCCTGGGCACGCCCGCCTCCCTGCCAATCGGCTCGATTGATCGGGCCCCTTGGCAGATCGGCGTCACCCCGACGCGCGAGCCCAAGACACACGAGCAAGCGCCTCGTTCGGGCGATCGGTACGGCGCTCGGTGGGTCGCTTCGTACCCGCCACTCTGGCTCAGAGCCGATCCTTGAGCGCCTTCGCGGGGGTGAACGCCACCTTCCTGGACGCCGCGATCGTGATCGCCGCGCCAGTCGCCGGATTGCGCCCATCCCGCTCGGGCATGTCCTTCACCTTGAACTTGCCGAACCCGGGCAGCGACACCTCCTCGCCCGTGGCGACCGCTTCCGCGATGCCGTCCAGCAGGCCTTTGAGCACGCCTTGGGCCTGCTTCTCGGTCACGCCGTGCTTGTCGGCGACAACCTTGGCCAGATCGTTCGTGTTCATCGCAATTCCTTACCCGGTTGGACCCGCCCGCCATGCAGCTTAGCCGAGAGATGTGATCCGATAAGCGAATGGTCGTCAACCCGGCGCACGTCCGCTCACACGGGTGAGGGAAGCCGTTTCGTCGTCAGCGCGAACGGCTCCGGAGCGCCTGTCGCGTTTCCTCCGTGATCGTGTAAACGGCTTGACGCTGCGCGCCCCGGTTCGCGTGATCGACCCGGTACCCCTGGTAATGGCGTCGCACGAGGCCAGCCCGGACAAGCTCGGAGACCGCCCGGCTGATGTTGGTATGTCCAGATTGGCGGACCCGCTTGCACACTTGGGCCTCGACCAGCTGCTCCGCCGCGGCGGGATCGACTGGAAGCGCCTGCTTTGCCTCGAGCTCCTTGCGGACCTTTTCGGTGATCGCTAGCCGGCGCGGATCGCGCTGGGCGACGGGCACCATGGCGTCGCAAAGCCAGTCCCTGACCGGAATGCGGCGATTGCCCTCGCGCACATAGGGCCCAGCCGACCCGGTCTCCCCGCCGGCCTGCGCGATCAGGTTCAGAACCATGAAGTTGTAGCGCGGCCGCTCACAGACCGTTGTCAGCCGCGCGAGGATGGCCGGCACATCCAAGATGTGGTCTTTGTTGGCAACGGCTGCGTCGGCGCGCTTCTCGAGCGAGAACAGGTCAGGCTGGAACATGAGAACATTCCAAGCACACGCCGACTCGCCTGTGAATCCCTTGTTGCCACTTGCGAAGCATTTACCGCTCGCGGCACTTTACCAAACCTCGGTAAAGTGCCGCTCGTGGTCTGGGAGGTCGCGGGATGTGCTTTGCGACCTCTGGGGAACCCGTTCTGTCGGAGCGGACCTGATTAACGACGCTCGATGGGCCCCCCCCCCCAGCTTGTCAGGGTACGGCCGCTCCCTCCTGGCCTTTGTGGACATCATCATCGCATCCGAGTCTACAATCGGGCCAAGACCGGTCCGAGCCGACGGCGACCGGTGGCGGACAGCATCGAAGATTATATTGAGCCGGTCGAGCGGGCTCGAAGCGGATCTCACGAGCGAGTCACCGGCCCCTGAGCCCGCTCGCAGGTGGCGCGCTCACCCGGCCCTGATATCGGAAAGCATGGAGGTTCATCGCTCTTCTGAGGACGCGCGGCGCTGCGCAATCTTCCTGACGGCGGTACTTGTGGCGTCGGTTGCAAGCGTGCTGGTCGCGATCGAAGTTCCCGCGCATCGCGCCGGCGCCAAGCTCCTCTTCCTGGCTTGGGCAGGTTGCTGGGCGACATGGGCGCGGCGTACGCCGCCTTCCCCGCCGCAGCGGCGGTTGACGGAGGATCACGCCCGATCTGCGTGACTGCCGCGTTCTTCCGACAGAAAGAAATTAATGCAGAGGGCCTGTTCCGGGCTATCTCGACCGCTTCAGGTAAGCCAGTTCTCGACAACGAGTCCGCGGACGCGTCCGAACTCGCCCACGTTCGCGGTGACCAGCGTTGCGCCGAGCGCGTAGGCGTGGGCTGCGATCAGTAGGTCATTGGGGCCGATGGTCTTGCCGGCCGCCTCCAGCTCGGCCCGAATCCCGCCATACTCGGCGTCGGCCGGGACGTCGAAGGGAAGGATTTCGAGTGCGCCCAGGATCACATCGACCTGTGCTAGCAGCCGCGCCGATCCTTTCCGCGCGCATCCGTAGCGCAACTCCGCGGCGGTGATGATGCTGACGCATAGAGCGGCGCTGCCTACCTGGACGATTTTGTTGAAGACGGCACCCTGAGGATTTCGAATTAGGTCCGA
>CAXSEO010000108.1:0-7253 GCA_964235525.1 uncultured Sphingomonas sp.
GTGGTCGGGATGCCGCACCCGGTGAAGGGCCAGGGCATCTACGCCTATGTGACGCTAAAGGCGGACGCGACCGCCGCCGACGCGCTCGCCGCCGAGCTCAAGGCGTGGGTGCGCCGCGAGATCGGCCCGATCGCGACCCCCGACGCGCTCCATTTTGCCCCCGCGCTGCCCAAGACGCGCTCGGGCAAGATCATGCGCCGCATCCTCCGCAAGATCGCCGAGGGTGATGTGGACAGCCTCGGCGACACCAGCACGCTGGCCGACCCGGCGGTGGTGGATGAGCTGGTTGCGGGGCGGGTGAGGTGAGAAGTTCACCGCGCTCTAATCTTCCTAGTTCCCCGGCGAAGGCCGGGGCCCAGTTACGGTGTCTTCACCGAGTCGAGCCTGCTCACCCTGCGTAGCGTGACTGGGCCCCGGCCTTCGCCGGGGAACATGGGTTCAGCGCCTGTCCATCTCCCGCCGTCGCCGGAAGGGGCACCGCCACCCCAGCCGCCGCCCAATCCACACCAACGCCGCCATCGCCAGCGCCCACGGGAGCGCCGCGACCACGAAGGTCAGCAACGCGGCGAGACTCGCCGCCACCGTCGCCCCAGCACCATAGGCCGCCAATCGCACGGGCGCGAGGCTGCCGCGTGCGGCGTTGGAAGCATAGTCGATGTTGATCTCCGACATCGCCACGCGGCGGCGTAACTCGGCCTGCTCGCCGCGTGCCGCATCCAGTTCGGCCTGTGTGTCGGCGAACGCCTTTTCCGCCTGGACCAGATCGCCGACCTTGCCGTTGGCACTGCCGATCAGTCGGAACAAGCGGTCGGCTAGCGCCTGCTTGGCGCGGACGCGCGCGTCGGTGTCGATGACCTGCTTGGTCACGTCCTCGGCGGAAACGTGCCGCGCGGAGACGGTCCCGCCCGCCCCGGTCGTCGCCGCGTCGAGTTCCTGCTCGAACCGCGCGGCCAGCCGGGCGTCGACGACGAGCGACGTTTGCGCGGTGGTCGTGCCGCTGGCATCGTCGCGGCTGAGGTCGGTCTTGACCACCAAACAGCGCGCGGGGCCGAGCTGGCGGCACAACCCCACCTGCCGCGTCTGCACCGGCGCGATGTCGTCGGCGTCGAGCGTGTAGGACAGGCCATAGGTGTAGGCGATCTGCGCGCTGGTCCTTTCAGCTGGAGCGTATCTCGCGGGAGCCACGTCAAACGTGTTCAGGTTCTCCGCTTTTTTCCCGAACACATGCCGCTGCCCGCATCCCGCCATTGCCAAGCACGCCGCCCCAAGCACCAGCCACCGCATACACCCCTCCCGCTCCGACCTACATCCGCTAGCGAGCGGCGACCGGTCAACCCCGCTTGCCTTCCCCACCCACCCGCGCGACGGAAGCACGGCAAAGGAGAGGACAATGCCCTACGATTATGTGATCGTCGGCGGCGGGTCGGCGGGGTGCGTGCTCGCCAATCGGCTGAGCGAGGACCCTACCGCGCGCGTGCTGCTGCTGGAGGCGGGCGGGCGCAACAACGGCGTGCTGGTGCGAATGCCTGCGGGCGTGTCGCAGCTCATCAAGACGAAGAGTGCGCACAACTGGGGCTTCTGGACCGAGCCCGAGCCGCATCTCGACAACCGTCGCCTGTGGTGGCCGCGCGGGCGCGGGCTGGGCGGCAGCTCGGCGATCAACGGGATGATCTATATCCGAGGCCACCGGCGCGATTACGACGAGTGGCGGCAGCTTGGGCTCCCCGGCTGGTCGTGGGATGACGTCCAGCCCTATTTCCACCGGCTCGAAGGGCATCACCGCGCGGGCGAGCATCATGGCGGCGACGGCCCGCTCCATGTCTCGGCGGGCGAGAGCAGCAGCCCGTTCAACGCCGCCTTCATCGCCGCCGGGCGGCAGGCGGGCTATCCCGTCACCGGCAATTTCAACGGCCCGGAACAGGCCGGGTTCGGCCCGTACGACCTGACCGTTTCGGACGGGAAGCGCTGGAGCGCGGCGGCGGCGTATCTTGACCCGGTCCGCAAGCGCCGCAATCTGACGATCGTCACCGGCGCGCGGACCACCGCGATCCGGCTCGACGGTCGGCGCGCGATCGCGGTCGATTACGTGCGCGGCAAGGGCGCGCGGGTCGAGCACGCGGCGGCGGGCGAGGTCTTGCTGTGCGCGGGCGCGGTGCAGAGCCCGCAGATCCTGATGCTGTCGGGGGTCGGCCCAGCCGACGATTTGCGCGCGGCGGGCGTCGTGGTCCGTCACGACCTGCCCGGCGTGGGCGGCAACCTACAGGATCATCTTGATGTGGTGATGAACTGGCGCTCGCGCGGGCTGCGGACCGCGTACAGCGTGACCAAGGGGCTGCGCCCGCTGACGACCGGGCTGCGATACATGGCGACCGGCGGCGGGCTCGGACGACAGCAGTTCCTCGAAGCGGGCGCGTTCCTGCCATCGCGCGAGGGGCTCGACCGGCCCGACATCCAGATCCACGCGGTGCTCGGCGTATTCCGCGAGCATGGCAAGTATCAGGCGGCGGAGGACGGGTTCACGCTGCACCTCTGCCAGCTGCGCCCGGAGAGCCGCGGGCGGATCGGCCTGCACTCGGCCGATCCGTTCGCCGACCCCGCGATCCGCGCCAACTATCTTGCGACCCCGGAGGACCGGCGCGTGCTGCGCGAGGCGGTGCGGGTCGGGCGGCGGGTTGGGATGCAGGCCGCCCTCGCGCCCTATACCAGCGGCGAGACCTGGCCAGGCGTGGCGGTGGACAGCGACGCGCATATCGACGCCTGGGTCCGTGCGACCGCCGAGACGATCTACCACCCGGTCGGCACCTGCGCGATGGGCGCGGACGGCGACCCGGCGGCTGTAGTGGACGCGGAGCTGCGCGTTCGCGGCGTGGAAGGGCTGCGCGTGGTGGACGCGTCGGTGATGCCCCGGCTGATCGGCGGCAACACCAACGCGCCCACGATCATGATCGCGGAGAAAGCGGCGGACATGATCCGGGGGAAGGTTGCGTTGGCGGCGTAGTTGGCGGCTCGCTGGCGGGCGAGTAAGCCCTCTCCATGACCCACCCCTTCTTCTCGCTCCACCGCCACGGCTTGCTCCGCGTCGCGGCCGTGACGCCGGTGGGAACCGTGGGAGACAGCGCGGCCAACGCCGCCGCGACGATTGCGCTGGTGGAGCAAGCGCACGAGCAGGGCGTTGACCTGCTCGTCTTTCCCGAGCTCAACATCACCTCCTACGCGATCGACGACCTGCACCTGCAATCGGCGACGCAGCGCGCCACCGACGCCGCGCTCGCGCAGGTCGCCGCCGCCACCGCCGAGCTGTCGCCCGCGCTGCTGGTCGGCGCGGCGCTGGTCCGGGGCGCCCGGCTCTATAACTGCGCGGTGGCGCTGCATCGCGGCCGCGTGCTGGGGGTCGTGCCCAAGACGTTCCTCCCCAACTATCGCGAATATTACGAGAAGCGCTGGTTCGCGAGCGGGATGGGCCTCGCGGGCCTCAGCATCGACGTCGCGGGGCAAGTCGCGCCGTTCGGCACCGACCTGTTATTCGCGGCGAGCGACCTACCGCTGTTCACGTTTCACGCCGAAATCTGCGAGGATTACTGGGCGCCCACCCCGCCCTCCACAGCGGGCGCGCTGGCGGGGGCGCTGGTGTGCTGCAACCTGTCCGCGTCCAACATCACCATCGGCAAGGCGCGCGAGCGCGACCTGCTCGCCGCGTCGCAGTCCGCGCGCGCGATCTGCGCCTATGTCTATGCCGCCGCCGGCCCGGGCGAGAGCACCACCGACCTCGCCTGGGACGGTCAGGGCACGATCCACGAGTTCGGCGAGCGGCTTGCCGCCTCCGATCGGTTCAGCCCCACGCCGGGGATCGTCGTTGCGGACGTCGACCTCGAGCGCCTCCAGCAGGAGCGGCTGCGCGACGGCACCTTCAACGACGCCGCCATCGCCGCGGGTCACCCCGAGACGCGCTTCCGCCGCGTCAGCTTCGAGCATCGGCCGACCTTCGCCGATCTCGGCCTCCAGCGCCCGATCCGCCGCTTCCCCTTCGTCCCCGACCGCCCCGAGCGGCTCGACGAGGATTGCTACGAAGCGTTCAACATCCAGGTCGAGGCGCTGGCGAAGCGCGTCGCCGCCTCTGGCGCGCACGCGATGGTGATCGGCGTGTCGGGAGGGCTCGATTCCACCCACGCGCTGATCGTCGCGGCGAAGGCGGCAGACCGGCTCGGCCTGCCGCGCTCGGTGATCCTCGCGTTTACCATGCCTGGCTTCGCGACCGGGGAGACGAGCAAGGCCCATGCCTGGGCGTTGATGCGCGCGCTCGGCGTTTCGGCGGAGGAGATCGACATCCGCCCTGCCGCGCGCCAGCTGCTCGCTGACATCGCGCACCCGTTCGCGGGCGGCGAGCCGGTGTATGACGTGACGTTCGAAAACGTGCAGGCGGGCCTACGCACCGATTACCTGTTCCGCCTTGCCAACCAGCGCGGGGGACTGGTGGTCGGCACCGGTGACCTCAGCGAGCTGGCGCTGGGCTGGTGCACCTATGGTGTCGGCGACCAGATGAGCCACTACGGCGTCAACGCGGGGGTGCCCAAGACGCTGATCCAGTTCCTGATCCGCTGGACGATCGCGACGCGGCAGTTCGACGAGGCGACGCACGCGGTACTGGCGGGCATTCTCGCGCAGGAGATCAGCCCCGAACTGGTCCCAGCCGACGCGAGCGGCGCGATGCAGAGCACCGAAAGCGTCGTCGGCCCGTACGGGCTCAACGACTTCTTCCTGCACTACATCGTTCGCCACGGGCTAGCGCCGTCGAAGGTGGCGTTCCTCGCCTGGCATGCGTGGGGCGATGAGGAGGCGGGGCGGTGGCCGCTCGACTATCCGGCCGAGAAGCGCCGCGCTTACGATCTTCGGACGATCCGCCACTGGCTAGAGCGGTTTCTGCACCGCTTCTTCCAGACCAGCCAGTTCAAGCGTTCCGCGCTCCCCAACGGCCCCAAGGTGAGCCCGGGCGGCGCGCTCTCCCCCCGCGGAGACTGGCGCGCGCCGTCCGACGGGACGGCGACGGTGTGGCTCGAGGAGTTGCGGGCGGGGGTGCCGTGAGTTCGCAAACCAGCGACGCCGACAATGAGGGATCCGCCACTTCCCTCATCCGTCATGCTGAACTTGTTTCAGCATCCAGCGTGGGGCAGACGGCCACGGCTGGTCGCCCGGACCACGCTGGACCCTGAAACAAGTTCAGGGTGACGGAATGAGGGCGGGACCGCTTACCCCTCCCGCTCGTCCTCAGGCGTTTCGGCGTTGCCGGTGGTGGTCGCGGTCTCGCCGCCGAGCGCGCTCGGCTGAGGCTTGCCCATGTCGCCGGTCTCCTCCTCGCGCCTTCCCTTCATGCCCGGCTGGTCCGCGCCGGGTTCGGGGTGGTTGAGCTGTACCGGGTCCTCGAACCGCTCATGCCCGCGCCCGCCGACCATGCCGGGCGTGTTGCCTCCGTGCATCCGGGGATCATCCTTGCTCATTCGTTTTCTCCTCCACGCTCCAACGCGCGAAGACGCCCCGCGGTCCGCCTGCGCGATTGCCCCCCCGGCCCGGCTGAGGCACAAGCTGGCCATGCGATATCTGCTCCTCGCCCTCCCGCTGCTGCTCGCGGCCGCCAGGCCCGGCCTGCCGCATGTGCGGCTTGACACCAGCGACGGCCCGATCGTGCTGGAGCTCGACACCCGCCACGCGCCGATCACCGCCAACAATTTCCTCGCCTATGTCGACGAGCACAAGTTCGATGGCACCAGCTTCTACCGCGCGGCGCGGAGCAAGGCGGACCCGCATCGCGGCTTCGTTCAGGGCGGGGTCAGTCACGTCGCCAGCCGGTCGAAGTTCCCGATCGACCATGAGCCGACGACCAAGACCGGGCTGCACCATCTCGACGGCACGATCTCGATGGCGATGTTTCAGCCGGGGTCCGCGCAGGGCGACTGGACGATCCTGGTCGGCCCCGCCCCGTCGATGGACGCGCACGGCAAAGAGCCGGGCTATGCCGCGTTCGGGCATGTGGTGAGCGGCATGGCGACCGTGCGCCGCATCCTCGCCGCCTCGACGCTGCCCAACGCGGGCGAGGCGGTGATGCGGGGCCAGCTGATCGCGCACCCGGTGACGATCGTGCGCGCGACGCGGGTGCCCTGAACGCGCGGGCTTGAGCGCGGACGTGGACGTCCGCTGCGCGCGCCCCATATCCGCCGCATGAACCCCTCCCCCTTCGTGCTCGCGTTCGGTGACAGCCTGACAGCGGGTTACGGGTTGCAACGGCACGAAGCGTTCCCCGCCCGGCTCGAAGCGATGCTGCGCGCGACGCGGCCCGGCGCGACCGTCCGCAACGCGGGCGTGTCGGGCGACACGACCGCGAGCGCGCGCGCGCGGCTGCCGCGCGTACTGTCCGCATTACCGCGCCGCCCGGACCTCGCGATCCTCGAGCTGGGCGCGAACGACGTGCTGCAAGGGGTCGCGCCTGAACGGATGCGCGACAATCTGTCGTGGATGCTGGAGGAGTTCGCGCGCTGCGGTATCCCGGTGCTGCTCGCGGGGACGCTGGTGCCCGCGTTCCTCGGCCCGTTCGCGGCGCGCTACAACGAGGTGTTCGCCACGCTCGCCGCCCGGCACGGCGTCACGCTCGACGCGCATTTCCTCGACGGCGTCGCGGGGGTGACCGGGCTGACGCTCGCCGACCGGCTCCACCCGAACGCGCGCGCGATCGAGATCGTCGCGACCCGCGTCTTGCCGCTGGTCGAGCGCGAGCTCGACCGCGCCGCCGCGCGCGCGGCCTGAGGCGGACGGTTATCGCCGGGTAAACCATGATCGGAAAGAGCTGCTCAACGCCGCGCGCCCAAACCCACGGGATGCTGCCGCGCAAGCTGTTCCGAAGCCGCTGGTCCGCGCTGTTGTGGGCGGGCGGCATCCTGTGGACCGCGTACGACATCGCCAGCGCGCAGCCGAGTGACCCGGGGAGCAACGCCGCCGCCGTCGACGCGACCGGCGCGCCGGTCAGCGCCGCCGACCTGGCCGCAATCGCGAACGCCGCCGGGTGATCTAAGGCTGGGTCGCCACCACATCGCCATCGTCGAGGTCGCCCTCTTCCGCCTCGTCCTCGTCCTCGAAGTCGTCCTGCGCGTCGTCCTCGTCGATATCTTCCTTAGACATCGTGACGGTGGCGTCCTCCTCGCCGACTTCGCCGTCCTCCATGACCAGATCGTCCTCCGGCTCGTCGCCGTCGTCCTTGTCGAGCCCTT
>CAXSEO010000109.1:0-7228 GCA_964235525.1 uncultured Sphingomonas sp.
GCGGCCGGCGAAGGCCGCGGCCTTCAGTCCCCGGAACGTCTTCAGGCGCCGGTTGGAGAGGGAACGTGGAGCCGAGCAGGCCCGCCACCGCGAGCTTGATCTCGTCGATCTCGCGTCGGCGTCAGTGAATAGCATCACTCGGCGGCAGGATAGCTTTTTGCCGCGCCAGCTGATGTCCTCGCCGTCGCGGGCGACGCGGTCCAGTGTCTCGCACACGACAAGGTCGATGCGTCACGCTGATCCTCTTTGCTGGTCTCCACAATGCCGATCAGCTCCTTACCCGGCTCGGTATCAGCGGAAAGCACGGACGCTCGGCCGATTTCGCGGTGATCTTCGGCATGAGCACGGTGTTGCTGCTGTTCGCCGCCGCGCCCGTGCTCGGGACGGTCGGCGGCGCTGCGGGAACGCGCCGTGGTCGGGCATTGTCCGTTCGGTTCGCAACGCGCTGTTCGCGGTCGTCGGCACGCCGTGCGGTTGGGCGCTGGCTGCTGTTCGCGGGCGCGCTCCCGGCTGCGCTGTTGAAGACGTTCAGCGCGCGCCAATATGGCTTCGACGACCGGAGTGACGAGCAGGGGGCGAGCTTCGCCGCGGTGCACCCCGCGACCTCGCCCCAACCCGCGCAGCCACTGGAGCGGAGGTAGAACATGGCCGAGGCAAGCGCCCCGCGTTTTGTGAGACTTGTCCGGCTGTTGATGCTGCGTCTCGATCGTATGATCCGGCTGTTGGGGCTGGCGCGGATCTCCGCCGGCCTGCTGCTGCTCGGGGTGCTCGCGCTCACGATGAGCCAGGGACTCGACGTCGTGCGCGGGCTGGTCGACAGCGCGAACGTCTATATCCGGTCCGGAGAGCTGACCTCGCCGGAAGCGTGGCTCGTCTGGCTGCAATGGGCCGCGTTCCTGATCGCCTGCATCTGGAGCGGCATCAACGCCTGGTACTGGCCGCGGCTGCTTTACGCGCTGCGTCAACGACCGCTGCGACGCTACTTCCTTGTCACCGTGCGGTTGCTTGGCGTTGTGCCGCTGCTCACCGGCTGCGTGTCATTGATCGTGGTCGCGCGCACGTCCGACGTTTTCCGAAGCGTCTGGATCGGGCTGCTGATCTTCGTCGCCGCGACGATCGCGATGGAGTGGCTGCTCTGGAGCCGCAAGCGCCTGTTCATGGGACCGCGCGGCCAGAAACGCTGGTATGCGCAGCGGTCGCGATGGCTCGACAGGATCCAGCGCCGGCTTGGCAAGCGCGGCGAGATGGACGTCGTCCGCGGCGACGATGTATTCGTCCTGTGCACCCTCGCGGCGGGCCTGGTGATGCTGCTGCTGACGAGCATACCGATCGTGCGCACGCAGGTCGCCTGGTATCTCGGATCGGCGGCGCTGGCGTTCGGCGCGATCGGCACGATCATTGCGATGGTCAGTTTCCTCGCCTGGCTCGCCGACCGGCTACGCTTTCCGGTGCTGACGGCGGGCGTGCTCGCCTTTGTGCTGTTCAGCTTCACCAATGATAATCATGCGGTGCGCGTCCTGCCCGGGACGACGCTGGACGCGCGACCGACGGTCGAGCAAGCGCTGCGCATCTGGGAGCGGACGGCGGGGTCGGGGCCACTGATCCTGGTCGCGGCGGCGGGCGGTGCGTCGCGCGCGGCTTACTGGACGGGTGCGGTGCTGCGCGCGCTCGACGACCGCACCGCGGGTCGCTTCTCGCAGCATGTGTTCGCGATCAGCGCGGTGTCGGGCGGGTCGCTCGGCGCGGTCGGCTATGCGGCGTGGATCGCCGATCACCCCCCGGGCCGGTGCGCCTATGATCCGCTGGCGCGCTATGACTTCGACCGCGCCTTTCTGGGTGACGACTATCTCGCGCCGGCGGTGGGAGGACTGCTTTACCCCGATGCCGTCCAGCGGTTCGTGCCGGTCCCGATCTTCTCGGACCGCGCCGCCTCGCTCGAGGAAGGCTGGGAGGTCCGCTGGCGCAGGGCCGCTCGTTCTGGCGCTGCCGCCGCCGCGCCGCGCTGCGCGCCGCTCGACCGCTCGAACCGGATGGCGGAGGACTATCTTGGCCTCTGGCGCGACTCGTTCGCGGGGCGCGCGCCGTGGGTGCCGATGGTGCTGGTCAACGGCACGCTGGTGGAGAACGGCAAGCGGATCATCACCGCGCCGGTCCGCGTCGAGCCCGCGACCTTCGAGGACAGCCTGGACTTCTTCGCCATCGTCCCACGCCCGATCCGCGCCTCGACCGCGATCCTCAACGGCGCGCGCTTTCCGGTGGTGAGCCCCGCCGGTACGCTCCGCGGCCCCGACGGCCCGCACGGCCGCATCGTCGACGGCGGCTATTTCGAGAATGGCGGGCTGGAGACGCTGTACGACCTGGCGCGCTACATCCATGCCTTGCCGGGTGAGGGCGGACGCAAGATCATCATCATCGAGATCGCCAATGACGTGCCCGTGCGCGCGGACAAGGCCTCGGCGGCGCGTAACGATGTAGCGGCCAGTGCCGACCTTGACCGCTATGGCAATGTGCGGCGCCCCGGCGAGACCTTGCTGCCCGGTCTCAGCGTCGACCCGCCGCCGCGGACCGGCGCGCCGCCCTTGTCCGAGATCACCAGCATCCTCGATGGCCTGTACCGGACGCGGACATCGCGCGGCGTGTTGGCCGCCAAGCGCATCTCCGGCCTCGGGGCGATCGGTTTCGGCGGCGACGCCCGACGCGTGACGTTCAACCTCGCCCGGTTGACCCCCGCCGGAACGACCATGAGCTGGTCGCTCTCGTTGAGCTCGCGCGACGCGATGGACCTGGCGCTCGACCCGAACCATCTTGCGGGCAAGGGGATGAAGATGGACCGACGCGTCGATGCGTTCGATCTTGCCAAGTCGCCCAGCGTCGCCTGCGAGCGGATGGCCGCCGATCAGATCGCCACCGCGGTGGATGGTCGCCCGCGTGCGCCGACCCCGGGCTGCGATGTCGGTGGAGGGATCGCGCGTCGGACCGGCGTACCGCTCGATCTCCCGTCGGGGCCGATGCCATGAGGCGTCGCGCCGGGTCGCTGCTTGCCCCGGTTGCCCGCCTCGTCCGGCACTCCGACGATATCTGGTTCGAGCTTCTCCAGACCTTGTTCCAGCGCGATCGCGTGGACCCGCCCGATGCGGGTATTCTTGCCGTGCCCGGCGCGCGGCCACGCCCCATCTTTTCCGCGCGCTGAACTCGCGAGTCACTCGCTTCCGGTTTCATGAGATTCAAGTTAGACAGATCAGCGGCTTGGATCAGCTTCTCTCGAGCCTCCATCAGCGCCGCTGTTCCCCTCGGCCTTTTCCGCGTCCGTCTTTGCCGCCTTCTCGGCATCGTCTCCCCGCTGCTGACCGCTGGCCTGTTCCGCTTCCTGCGCGCGCTCGGTTCCGTTCGAGCTCGCCGCGTCATCGCCGGACGTGGCGGACGGGTCAGGGCCGGGCATCGTGCCTCCTTCGCCCGATCGGGTCATACCAGCGCCCGGGCACGCAAAAGGGCGGCTTCCCGTGGCGGCCGACCACGAAACGCGATGAACGACGCGAGCGGGTCGCGGGTGTCGCCGCGGGCGAGCACCTCCCGCTCGAAGCGTTCGGCCAAGCCTCCGTCGAACGGATTGCCCGCCTCGGCGAATGCCTCGAACGCGTCCGCGTCCAGCACTTCGGCCCACAGATAGCTGTAATATTGGCTGGCGTAGCCGCCGTCGAAGACATGGGTGAAGTGTGTGAGGCCATGGCGCGGGACGATCGCGGTCGGCATGGCGATCGACACGAGCAGCTTGTCCACGAACGCCGCCGGGTCGACCGGTTCCGTCAGGCGGTGAAGCGCCAGATCGATGATCGCGGAGGCGACGAACTCGACAGTCGCGAAGCCTTGGCCGAAGAGGTCGGCACCCCCGACCGCGTCGATCAATGGCGCCGCCATCCCGAGGTCACCCAGCACCTCGGGCGCGAGGATCCAATGCTCCATCAGCTTGCTGGGGAACTCGACGAAGTCGCGCGCCACCGCCGTTCCGGCCTGACTTGGATAGGTGACGTCGGACAGCAGCGCATGCAGCGCGTGACCGAACTCGTGGAGCAGCGTGCGCGCTTCGTCGATCGACAGACCCGCATCGCCCGTCCCGTCCACGGCGAAATTGGCGACGATATAGACGATCGGCCGCACCGGTCCGTCGAGCGCCTCCTGGACCCTGAGCGTCCCCATCCACGCGCCGCCATGTTTCTCGAGGCGAGCGGCGAAGTCGGTGTAGAGCAGCCCGACAGCGCGGCCGTCCCGCGTCACAGCCCAGGCGCGAACGTCGGCGTGCCAGATCGGCAGGTCGCCACGCTCGGCGAAGGTGAGGCCGTAGAGCCGTCCAGCCACCCGGAACGCGGCATCCCGGACTCGCTCCAGCGTCAGAAACGCCTTGATCGCCGCGCCGTTAAGCGCGTGGCGTTCCCGCCGGACCCGCTCGGCATAACAACGCCAATCCCAGGGCGCGATCGTCACGCCGTCCCCGTCGGCGAGCTGTTGCAGCTCCTCCCGTTCGACGGCCGCCCGCTCGATGGCTGGCGTCCACACCCGCATCAACAGCGCATCCGCTGCCTCGGGAGTCGCCGCCATCGTCCCCACCAGGGCATGATCGGCATAGCTCGCCGCCCCAAGCATCGCCGCCTTCTCCCGGCGCAATGCCAGGATCGAAGCTACGACCTGTCTGTTATCGTGGGGACCGCCGTCGCACCGGTCGACAAAGGCGCGCCACACCCGTTCGCGCAGGTCACGCCGGTCGGCAAAGGCGAGGAAGGCTTCGACATCGCCGCGGCCAAGCGTGACGACGTGGCCGGGCAAGTCCATGGACGAAGCGCATGATGCCGTCGATGCCAGCACCGGGTCGGGTAAGCCAGCGCACTCCTCGGCGGTAAGGTGCATCGACCAGTCCGCGGTGGCGGCAAGGACATTCTGGCCGAAGCGCGTCGAGAGGGCGGACAGCTCCTCCTGGATCGCCCCGAAGCGCGTCTTCGCATCCGGCCCCAGCAGCGCGCCGCCGTCGACGAAGCCGCGATGGCTGTCCGTCAGGAGACGCAGCTGCGCCTCGTCGAGCGACAGGGTCTCCCGTCGCGACCATAGTTCATCGATGCGATCTAACAGGCGCGCATCCTGCGCCACCGCCGTGCCGTGGCGCGTCAGCAACGTCGCCACCTCTGCCTCGATCGCCCGGATCGCGGGCGTGGCCTGCACCGAGGACAGCGTCCAGAAGATACGTCGCACCCGCGCCAGCGATGCGCCCGCGCGCTCTAGGGCGACGACCGTGTTCAGGAAGGTCGCGGGTTCGGGGCTGGTGGCGATCGCATCGATCTCCGCGCGAGCGGTCGCGGTCGCGGCGTGAAAGGCCGGCAGGAAAGCCGCCGGCGTGATCCGATCAAAGGCCGGAGCCCCGAACGGCAGCGGGCTCTCGTCCAGCAGCGGATCGAACGGGGACCACGCGTCAGCCAATCGACGAGACCTCGTCGGTATGAACCTCGAACCCGGCCAGCCGGGCGGGCCCGAAGGCGGTCGTCAACGCCGTGTCGGTCGCATCACGGCCGCGCGCCATCAGGATACGGCCGATCCGCGGACGGTTGTGGCGCGCGTCGAACGTGTGCCACGCTCCGCTCAGATAGACATCGAACCAGGCGGAAAAGTCCATGGCCGCGTCCGATGGCGGGACGCCGATGTCACCGAGATAGCCCGTGCAATACCGCGCCGGTATGTTCATGCAGCGGCAGAGCGTGATCGCGAGATGCGCGAAGTCGCGACACACGCCCTGCCGCTCCTGATGCGCGTCCCAGGCGGTCTTGGTCGAGCGGGCGTGATGGTAGCCGAACTCCACATGATCATGCGTGTAATCGACGATCGCCTGAACGCGAGCCCAGCCGGGTGTGACATGGCCGAACAGCGCCCACGCGACCTCGGAAAGACGGTCCGTCTCACAGTAGCGGCTTCCCAGCAGGAACATCAGGACGTCGTCGGGCAGATCCTCGATCTGATGCTGGACCGCGTCGGGCGAGTAGGGGTCGGGCTGTCCGCTGTCCTCGATCGTGAAGTCGCATCGCAGCGTCAATGCGCCATCGGGCACGGTAACGCGCGTGCAGACATTGCCGAACGCGTCGAGATAGTCGTAGATCGGCACATCGGGCACCGTGACGATCCTTTGCGATGTGCGCAGGTCCTTGTGCCGGGAAGGATGCACACTCAACATCGCCATCATGGGCGTCGACATGTCGGAAGCAAAGCTGATGTCGTAACCGGCGCGGATCAGCATCGGACAGTCTCCTTCGGGTCGGCCTTAGCTGCCGAGACAATCGGGCGGTCGGGATGGGCGATGGCGACATTGACCGACACGGTCATATCGACGAAGCTGCCGGGAAAGCCGCTCCACGTTCCTGAGATGGGAACCGCCTGATAGATGTCACGCGCGATCGCAACCCGGATAAGGCCGGCGTTGCCGATCGTCCCGTTGGTCGGGTCGAACTCGACCCAGCCGGATCCCGGCAGGTATACACGGACCCAGGCGTGGGTGGCACCACCCCCGACCCTGCCATTCGTACCGTTCGGGTCATAGACATAGCCAGACACGAAGCGGGCGGCGAAACCCAGCGCGCGCACCGCCTCGATCATCAGCATCGCATAGTCGCGGCAGGTGCCCTTGCGTCGCGTCAAGGTCTCGATCGGGGTTTGCGTGCCCTTTTCGGCGCGCGCGACATAGGTGAACTCGCGGCGGATCGCCGCGGTCATGTCGGACAGCAACGTCAGCGTGTCGGTCTGACCGTGGCCCGCGAAGCGGCGTGCCCAGCCATCGATCTGGCGAAGCGGGTCGAGGTGCTGGCGTTCGATCGAGCGCAGCAGATCGGGCATGTCCTCTGCGGAATAGGTGAATGGATAGGTTTGCGCATAGCCCTCGATATCGACAGACTGGACCTCGGCGGGATCGTGCTGGAGCCGGGTGTAGCTGTCGAAACTCAGGTGCGTCGCCTGACGATCGAACCTCGCGATCGCGACCGCGTTGCCGAACACATCCTGGAGCCAACGCACCTCGCACGGCTCCGGGTCGATCGCCAATGTCGAATGAAACAGGCGTAGATCGTAGCTCTCGCGCGGTCGCACCATGATCCGGTGCTCGCCAAACGACACCGGCTGCTTGTAGGTATAGGTCGTGACGTGGGAGAGGTTCAGTAATGGCATCGGATGTTGATCATGGGCAAAACCCTCCGCTGCTCAT
>CAXSEO010000110.1:0-7210 GCA_964235525.1 uncultured Sphingomonas sp.
CTTGGCGTCACATACCCCGAGATCTACGAGACGCAGGCGCGGGCGATCTTCGAGGCGGCGCTCGATGTGGCGGCGAAGACCGGGGCCGCGCCGATCCCCGAGGTGATGATCCCGCTGGTTGCTACCCGGCGCGAGCTGGAGCTGATGAAGGCGGTGGTCGACCGCGCGGCGCAGGCGGTGTTCGCGGAGCGCGGGCGCGAGGTCGAGTACCTCGTCGGCACGATGATCGAGCTTCCGCGCGCGGCGCTGCGCGCGGGCGAGATCGCCGAAAAGGCGGAGTTCTTTTCGTTCGGGACCAACGACCTGACGCAAACGACGTTGGGCGTCAGCCGCGACGATGCGGGGCGATTTCTCGGCCAATATGTCGAGCAGGGCATCTACCCGACCGATCCGTTCGTCAGTCTCGACATTGAGGGCGTCGGCGAGCTGGTGACGCTGGCGGCGGAACGCGGGCGGGCGACGCGGCCGGACATCAAGCTCGGTATCTGCGGCGAGCATGGCGGCGATTCGGCTAGCATCGCGTTCTGCGAGGCTGTCGGGCTCGATTATGTGAGCGCGTCGCCGTACCGGGTGCCGATCGCCCGGTTGGCAGCTGCACAGGCGGCGCTGAAGCGCTAGTGCCCGCGTCGGATTAGATCGCCCGACCAGTCCCGTCGGTCTCCGGCGTGACGCGGACGGGGTAGGCGGGCGCGGTCCGCGACACGGGCGCGACCGGCTCGGCGCGGGTCAGCGTCGTGGGCGTGACCGTCGCGGCGGTGATGGGCGCAGCGGCGGCCAAGCGGGCGTGGTCGCGCTCCAGCTCGGCGAGCCGCGCATGCGCGTCCGCGAGCCGCGCGTCAGCCTCGGCGTTTGGGGCGGTCGCCCGCGCGTTCGCCTCGGCGATCCGCGCATCGGCGTCACGACGCGTGACCGCGTGCGCGTCGCGCTCGGCGGCGTAGCGCTCACGCCAGCGCCGCCCGCCCGGGTGGCTCGCCAGCCCGAGCAACCAGCCGCCGACCAGCACCAGAAACAGCACCACCCATTGCGTCGTGGTCGAGAACAGCATCGCGCGCCTCCTGTTACGGAGGTAGAACGAGGAGCGGGGGCGGGCGTTCCCGTACACCGCCACGCCGTCAGACGGAACCGGCTGTGCCGGCTCCGCTGCCCGACGTGGCGAGTCTTGCGCCAGCGACGCTGGCGCAAGCCGCCCGCTCAGTGCTTCCCGTGGATGAACGCGTCGTTGATCGAGCAGGCCGCTGGTCCGAGGATGACGATGAACAGCGTCGGCAGGATGAACAGGATCAGCGGGATCGTCATGATCGCGGGCAGTCGCGCCGCCTTTTCCTCCGCGCGCATCATTCGCTCGTTGCGGAACTCGGCCGACAGCACCCTGAGCGCGCTCGCCAGCGGAGTGCCGTATTTCTCGGTCTGGATCATGGTCGTGACGACGCCTTTCACCGCGTCGAGGTTGACGCGCGTCGACAGGTTCTCGAACGCCTGCCGTCGGTCGGTCAGAAAGCCCAGCTCGATCGCGGTCAGCGCGAACTCGTCACCCAGCTCGGGATAGGCGCGGCCCAGCTCCCTAGCGACGCGGTGGAAGGCGGAGTCCACCGTCAACCCAGCCTCCGCGCAGATCACCAGCAGATCGAGCGCATCGGGCAGTCCCAGCCGGATCGCGTTCGAGCGTTTGGTGATCTTGTTCTTGAGGAAGATGTCCGGTGCCTTGTAGCTCAGCACAAACGTCATCGCGACCAGCGCATAGCGCTTGAGCGGTCCCCAGGTCGGGAAAGCCTCCGTCCCATAGACGAGGTAGACGATGAAGCCGCCGAACACGATCGGCAGCACCAGCCGTCCGAAGATCACGCCGACCGCCCATTCCTTGGAGCGGATGCCCGCCTGCATCAGCTTGACCTGCGCCGCCTTGACCTGGCTTTCCTGCAGCACCTTGAGCGAGGACAGGAAGACGCGCAGCCGGTCGGCGGTGTCGTTCTGCTGGACCAGCTTGGCGCGCCGCTTGGAAGTGGAGGCGGTGATGCCCGCCTTCAGCTGCTCGCGCCGGTCGTTGAGCGCCTTGATCCGCTTCGCCATCGGGTCGCGCACGCTGGTCGCCGCATAGATGGCGAGCATCACCATGAACGCCGCGACGCCCGACAGCAGCGTCGCCACCCACAGCACGTCCACGCCAAGGAGCTTGGGACCGCCCGTCTCGCCCATCGCCAATCGCTCCCGATCAAATCTTGAAGTTGACCATCTTGGCCATGATGAATGCGCCGAGGCCCATCCAGATCGCGCCGCCGCAGCCCGTCACCATCAGTCGCTGATCGGTGAAGAACTTGCCGAGATAGTTGGGGTTCACATACCAGATCATGCCGAAGACGATGAACGGCAGGGCGCCGACGATATAGGCCGACGCCTTGGACTCGGACGACATCGCCCGGATCTTGAGCTTCATCTGCCCGCGCTGGCGCAGCACGTTGGCGAGGTTCGCGAGCGTCTCGGCGAGGTTGCCGCCGGTCTCGCGCTGGATCGCGATGGAGATCACGAAGAACTGAAACTCGGGCGTGCCGAGCCGGTCGGCGGTGTCCTGCAGCGCGGCGTCCATCGTCCGGCCGATCTTCATCTTGTCGGATACGGCGCGGAACTCCTCGCCGACTGGCCCCGGCACCTCGGCGCCGACCACCGCCATCGTTTCGCTGATCGGCAGTCCCGAGCGCAGCCCGCGCACCAGCAGCTCGATCGCGTCCGGGAACTTGGCGATGAACTTGTTGACCCGCCGCGCGATCACCTTGCCGACGAAGAAATGCGGCAGCCCCGCACCGAGGCACAGGCCGAACAGCAACGCCAGCAGCACCGGCGCATGTTTCAGCCACAAGAGCCCCGCGATGCCCACGAACAGCCCGGCGGAGCTGAGGCCATAGCCGCCGACCGACCAGCTCTTGCCCGTCATCGCCAGCCGTTTCTTGAGCTGCTCGACATTGGGCAGCAGGCGACCGGCGGCGCGGTCCATGCGCGTCGAGCGATTGTTGGTGATGCGGCGCAGCTGCGCGTCCACCGCCGCGACGGCGGAGCTGGAGTGCCGCTCGCGCACCGCCGCCAGCCGGCGGTTACCCGCGCGCGCGCTGGACGGGCCCGCAAAGGCGAACGCCATCAGCGCGAGCACCCCCAGCGCGCTCAGGGACAGCATCATGATCGGCAGCATCGGCATCGCGCCCTGTCCCCCTCAGCCGCCGGTTATTTCTTGGCGCGCTTGGGCATCAGCCCCTTGAGCTCGCCGAACTTGCCCATCAGCGACTGGCCCTTGCCCGGCAGCTTCTTGCCCTTGGCCGCGGCGGGCGCGTCGGCGGCACCGTCGCAGGTGACGACCAGCTGGTGCGCGAGCTCCAGTAGCGGGGCCACCGTCTTGCTGTTCTTGCCCGCTTCGGCGAGCGGCTTTCCGAGCTTGGCCGCCTGCGCCGCCAGTTTCTGGTCGAAGGGGAGGGTGTAGTCGATCTTGCGCTCGATCGAGCTCTCGAAATCCTTGCGTGAGATCTCCAGCGCCGCGCCCGGATGGACACGGTTGGCGACCACGAACACCTGCGTGCCCGGGGCATTAGACTTCAGCCACGACAGCAGGCGGATCGAGTCGCGCGCCGCCGCCAGCGTCAGCTCGGTCGCGATCACGGCGACCTGCACGTCGTTCATCAGCGCGGGGTGCTGGACCAGCATTGCGCGCGGCAGGTCGATCACCGTGCATTCGAACGCGGCGCGCATCTCTTCCTGCAGTTGGTAGAACGCGCCGCCGTCCGACACCACCGGCGAGGCGATCGGGGCCTCGGCCGACAGCACCGACAATTTCTCTGATGCCTTGACCATGGCGCGCTCGATGAACAGCCCGTCGATGCGGCTCGGGTTTTCGATCGCGTCGGTCAGCCCGCGCCCCGGCTCGAGATCGAGCGCCAGCGCGCCGGTGCCGAAATGCACGTCGAGGTCGAGCAGCGCGGTCGTCCGGCTTTCTTTGTCCGACAGCAGCCAGGCGAGCGACGTGGCGAGCGTCGACGCGCCGACCCCGCCGCGCGTGCCGATCACCGCCGCCGCGCAATGCGGTCGGTCGGCCGAGACCTCGGTCTGCTTGGGCGCGTTAAGCATTGCCTGCGCATGGCTGAACGTGTCGCGCAACATGTCGGGGTTGAGCGGCTTGAGCAGGTAATCGTGGATGCCCGAAGCGACGAGGTCGCGGTACAGCCGGACGTCGTTGACCTGCCCCGCCGCGATCACGACGGTGCCCGGCTCGCATACTTCGGCGAGGCCGTTGATGTCGTTGAGCGGATCGCCCGACTCGGACAGGTCGACGAACAATATCTGCGGGCTGGCCGAGACGGACAGGGTCTGCACCGCGTTGCGGAGACCGCCCTTGTTGACCTTGTCGACCGACCAGCCGAGCTCGCCCGCGACCGCGCGCAGCGACTCGACGGTGGTGTCGTCGCACACGAAGGCGGCGAACGGGTCCTTGGTGCCCGCGGCACCGGGTTTCCATGGCGCGTTCATCTACTTGCCTCCCCCGGCCGAGTTCTCGACCTTGACGACCGTGCCGCCGCCGCCAGTCGGGACCGCGCGGCGCATCGCGTCGACCGCGCGCGAGGCGGTGAGGGGATCGGTGGTGCCGGCGCCCGGCTCCCCGCGCACCAGGTCCGCCGGGTTGGCGACCATCGCGGCGAGGTTCGAGTAGGCCGCGCAACCGAAGTTGGACGAGGTGTTGCTGTTGAACTCGGGCTGGCCCTCGCGGGTATAGTCGGGACAATGCGGGACGGACGCCTTCATGCGGGTGAGCACGACCCGCACGGTGCCGGGCGCGACGGGTGCGCCGGTCACCGGCGCGTCCTCCGACACCAGCAGCCCGAAGCGCGCCGCCTCCGCCGCCACGCCGGCGCGCGCGCTCGGGTCGGCGGCAGGATCGTCGATCGACAGCTGGTCGCCATAGCCGACGTGCAACGACGTCATCCAGCCCGCCAGCCGCCGTTCTTCGCCGGGCGCGAGCCCCGCGCCGTCGGTGCTGAGGTCGAAGCTGTAGTCGGCGCGGCTGACCACCGGCTGATGCACCGATTCAAGGCCGCGGTTGAGCGTGCCGCCGCACCCCGCGAGCAAGGTCGCGGGCAGCAGGGCGAGGAGGAGCGGGCGCGTGGACATGGGAGCGATGATCCTTGAAGCCGGCGTCAGTTGCTGGAGAAGCCGGGAGCGACGGCGTCGCTCTTGGTCTTCGGGTCGGAGCGGCCGGCGAGCGGCACCGTGGCCGGGGCCACCGCGCCGATCGGCGACGGGGCTGCCGACGTTGGCGGCGGCGCGAGCGTCGGCTTGGGCCGCTGGCCGCCGGTGGTGCCGCGCGTCAGCTGGTCGAGCAGGATGCGGTCGGCGTCGGTCGGTGCCTTGTACCCGTCGGTCGGCAGGACGATGTCGTTGGCGTTAACCGGCTTCACCAGATACGGCGTGACGACGATCACCAGCTCGGTCTCGTTGCGCTGGAAGGCATTGGAGCGGAACAGCGCACCCAGGATCGGCAGGTCGCCGACGCCAGGCGTCTTGGTAAACGAGTTGTTGTGGTTGTTCGAGAGCAGCCCGCCGATCACGAGGCTCTGCCCGGAGCCGAGCTCCACCGTCGTCTCGGTCCGCCGGGTGGTGAGCGCGGGGATCGTCGTCCCGCTGATCGTCACCGCGCCCGCCGAGGACAGCTCGGACACTTCCGGGCGGACGCGCAGGGAAATGCGGCCATCCGACAGCACGGTGGGCGTATAGGCGAGGCTGACGCCGTACTGCTTATACTCGACCGACACCGCGCCCAGCCCCTGGCTGACCGGGATCGGGATCTCGCCGCCCGCGAGGAACGTCGCGGTCTCGCCCGACAGTGCGGTCAGGTTGGGTGTGGCGAGCGTCGTCACCTGCCCGATCGTCTCGCCGAGGTCGAGCGAGCCGAGCAGGTCCGCTCCCAGAGCGTGCCCCGCCAGGCCGAGCAGCGCGCCGCCGGCGAGCGCGGCCGGTTGCGAGAACAATGTCGAGCCGGGAACCTGGCCGCTTGTAGGGTCGAGGATGACCGGTAAGCCTGCTGCGTTAACGGGCGCGCCGTTGACGTAGCCAGCGGGCGGAATGCCCGGAACGGTAGTGATCGTGCCCTGCCGGCCCTGCGATACCGCGAACATCGTGTTGCCGCTGGCCCGGTTGGTGAGGTTGACGCCGACGTTCTTCATGAACGAGCGGCTCACCTCCGCGATGCGGACCTGCAGGTTGACCTGCAGCGGCGTCGCCATCTTCAGGCGGCTGACAATGCCCACCTTGAGCGCCGCGGTTGGCGACGACAGGTCGACGCCCGGGTTCAGGAACGCGGTCACCAGCTGCTTGGCGGTGGCGGCGTCCTCGGGCGAGGCGACCGTGCCGGTCAGCACCGCCATCTGCCCGGCGGTGATCACCTTGATCTGCGCGTCGGGCATCGCGGCGCGAAGCATCTTGTCGATGGAGGTGATGTTCTGGCTGACGTGGACCGCCGCCGAATAGATCACCGCCCCGTTCGCGCCGGTGGCGAACACCGTCGCCTCACCGAAGCCCTTGCCGAACAGATGCACCTGGCGCGGGTTGCTGACGTACACGTCGGCGACCTCGGGGTTGGACACCCACACGTTGCTGGCCGCGGCGGGCAGGGTAACCAGCTGGCCCTCGCCGATCGAGAGCAGCACCTCGTTGGTCGGGCGCTGCGTGCCCGGGGGCAGCGGCGCGACACCGACGGTGCCGGCGGGATGATGCCGGACCGGCGCGGGCCGGGCGACGACCGGGCCGCCGAGGCCGCCGATCAGCGCAGCGGTGATGCCCGCCCTGGCCGAGCGTCGCAGATAAGTCGCGATCCGCATGTCAGTTCTTCCCCCCGACCGGAACTTCGGTCACTGAATTGCCGCGTGCGATCCGTACGGTCGGACCGACCGCCTTTTGCGCCTCGCCCCGAGCAGCGATGGCGTCCTTGACCAGATTCTGCAGCGGGCCGCCTGCCGTCGTCCCGGGCATCGGCAGCGCGCCACCCTCGCCTTGACCCTTGCCCGGCACCGTGCGGCGCTGGAAACGCGACACGTCGGCGCCGGTCGAGAAGGTCGAGTTGCCGGTCTGCGGCTGCGCGGCGAGCTGGGTCATCATCGCCTTCTCCGCCTTGGGATCGGCACCGTCGGGCACCTTCACCGCGCCGGACGCGATCGCCTGTTCGAGCTCGTTGCTGTTGTCC
>CAXSEO010000111.1:0-7207 GCA_964235525.1 uncultured Sphingomonas sp.
TAATCAAAGGAGCTGTCACGCGACAACGCACCGCCTAGATGATGCCTCCTGATTGTCGATATCAGGGCGGGTGTGCTCAGCCGCATCGCGTCTCGCCCCTCACACCGGCCGCCCCTCCGCGTCCATCAGCACCTCGCGCCGCCCGACATGGTCGGGGCGGCCGACGAAGCCGTCCTTTTCCATCCGCTCGATCAGTCGCGCGGCCGAGTTGTAGCCGATCCGCAGCTGCCGCTGAAGCCAGCTCGTGCTCGCCTTGCCGCTCTCCGCCACCAGTTGGCGGGCGTTGCGGTATTGCTGGTCCTCGGCGGAGTCCTCGCCGGTCGGCGCGCCCTCCAGCGCGAAGCTCTCCTCCGGCTCCTCGGTGACGGACGAGATGTAATCGGGCTGGCCCTGCGCGCGCCAATGGTCGGCCACCGCGCGCACCTCGTCGTCGCTGACGAAGGGGCCGTGGACGCGGACGATGCCCTTGCCGCCGGGCATGTAGAGCATGTCGCCCCGCCCGAGCAGCTGTTCCGCGCCCTGCTCGCCCAGGATCGTGCGGCTGTCGATCTTGCTGGTGACGTGGAAGCTGATCCGGGTCGGCAGGTTCGCCTTGATGACGCCGGTGATCACGTCGACCGACGGGCGCTGCGTCGCCATGATGAGGTGGATGCCCGCCGCGCGCGCCTTTTGCGCGAGCCGCTGGATCAGGAACTCGACCTCCTTTCCCGCCGTCATCATCAGGTCGGCGAGCTCGTCGACGATCACCACGATCTGCGGCAGGGTCTGGAAGTCGAGCTGTTCCTCTTCGTACAGCGGCTGCCCGCTCTCGCCATAGCCGGTCTGGACACGGCGGCCGAGCGGCTGACCCTTCGCCTTGGCCGCGAGCACTTTTTCGTTGAAACTCGCCAGCGATCGCACGCCGACCGAGGACATCTGGCGATAGCGGTCCTCCATCTGCTCCACCGCCCATTTCAGCGCGCGCACCGCCTTGGCGGGGTCGGTGACGACGGGGGAGAGGAGGTGCGGGATGTCCTCGTACATGCTCAGTTCGAGCATCTTGGGGTCGATCATGATCATCCGGCACTCCTTCGGCGTCAGCCGATAGAGCAGCGACAGGATCATCGAGTTCAGCCCGACCGACTTGCCCGACCCGGTGGTGCCCGCGACCAGCAGGTGCGGCATCGGCGCGAGGTCGGCGACGACGGGATCGCCCGCGATGTTCTTGCCGAGGATGAGCGGCAGCTTGGCGTTCTGGTCCGCGAACGTCTCGGACGCGACCAGTTCGTGCAGCGACACCGTCTCGCGATGCGCGTTGGGCAGCTCGATGCCGATCACGTTACGCCCGGGGATGACCGCGACGCGCGCGCTGATCGCGCTCATGTTGCGTGCGATATCGTCGGCGAGCGCGATCACGCGGCTGGCCTTGATGCCGGGCGCGGGCTCTAGCTCGTACATCGTCACGACGGGTCCGGGGCGGACGGTAGTGATGTCGCCGCGGACGTGGAAGTCGGCGAGCACCGTCTCGAGCAGCCGCGCGTTGCGGTCGAGCGCGGGCTTGTCGAGCGTCCCGCGCACGGCTGGCGGTGCTTCGGCCAGCAGCTCGAGCTCGGGCAGTTCGTAGTCGTCCTTGAGATCGAGCGAAGCCTGTTGCTTGGGCCTGGCGGGCGCGGGAGCGATGCCGCGTTCAGCAATGACGGGGCCGGGGCGTGCGTCGGGCTGCACCGCCGCGCGGGGGGCGGGGCGGGGGTGGGACGGCGTTTCGTCCGCTGCGTCTTGGTCCGCTTCGACCGGGGAACGACGCAGCAGCGGCACGACCCGCTCGCGCCAGTCGATCTCCAGCGCGCGTGCCCAGACCAGCGTGCCCGCGATGCCGAACACGACTCCCGCCGCGCGCGCGCCCCATAGCTCGGCGGCGGGATTGTTCGCGAACGACAGGGCCCAGCGCACCAGGCTCACCAGCCCCAGCCCGATCAGCCCGCCCCAGCCGGCGGGGAGCGCCAGCACCGCGTGGCTCGACACGAACGCGAGCGCCGCGGCGATCAGCGCCACGCCTAGCGCCGCCGTCCAAACCATCCGCCGCCACGCGCCGACTGGCTGCGCGCGCCACAGCCGCATCGCGACGATCGGCAGAACCGGGAGCAGCAGCGCCGCCGCCGGGCCGAACACCGTAAGGGCCAAGTCCGCGAACCACGCGCCCGGCGCGCCGAGCAGGTTGCCGTTCGACTCGCCCGAGGCGGTGTTCATCGCCGCGTCACCCGCGTGGTAGCTGGCGAGCGCCAGCGCGGCGAGCAGCGCGAACAGGAACAGCGCCGCCGCGACCGCGAGCGCGCCGCTCCTGACCGCGCCCTGCTTCACCGTCTCCCGCCACAACACGGGCGCGCGCGTCGCCATGATTGTTCCCCCAGCCCCGGACCCATAGAGAATCTTGCTTAACGGCGAGAGCGCGTCAAGAACATGGTGAAGCGTTTGCTTCCCCCGCCGACGAGCCTACATTTGCTGCCATGATCCATACCGACGTCCTCATCCTCGGCGGCGGGCTCGTCGGCACGACGCTCGCGACCGCGCTCGACGCGCATGGGCTTTCGGCGGTTGTGGTCGACCCCGCCGACCCGGCCGTCACGCTCGCCCCCGGGTTCGACGGGCGCGCGTCGGCGGTGGCGAGCGCGAGCCACCGGTTGCTCGACGCGATCGGCGTCGGCGAGCGCCTGCAGGGGCAGGGCTGCGACATCCGCTCGATCCGGGTCAGCGACGGACTAGAGCCGGGCAAGCTCGACTTCACCCCCGCGCCCGAGGCACCGCCGCTGGGGACGATGTACGATAACAAGCTGCTCCGCCGAACGCTGCACGAGGCGGCGAGCGCGGCCCCGCTGGTGCAGCTGCGAATGCAGGCGCGCGCGACGGCGGTGACGCGCGATGCGGCGGGGGTGCGCGCGGCGCTGTCGACGGGCGAGGAGGTGCGTGCGGCGGTGCTGCTGGCCGCCGAGGGGCGCAACTCGCCGACGCGCGAGGCGGCGGGGATCGCTGTCGCGCGCTGGAGCTATGCGCACCGCGCGATCATCGCCGCGTTCCACCACGAGCGCGCGCACGAGCGGTGCGCGTATGAGATCTTCTACCCCGCCGGGCCGTTCGCGATCCTGCCGCTACTCGATGACGAACACGGGCACCGCTCCGCGCTGGTGTGGACGGTGGCGGAAGCGGACGCGGCGGGGATGCTGAAGCTCGGCGAGCGCGGGTTCCTGGCCGAGGCGGAGGCGCGGATGGGCGGGTTCCTCGGCCGGCTGTCGGGCCTGTCGCCCCGGTCGAGCTACCCGCTCGGGTTCCACCACACGGTGCGCGTCACGGCGGAGCGGCTGGCGCTGGTCGGCGATGCGGGCCACGGCATCCACCCAATCGCGGGGCAGGGCCTCAACCTCGGCTTCCGCGACGTCGCCGCGCTGGTGGAGGTGCTGGTGGAGGCGAAGCGCGTAGGGCTTGACGTCGGCGACGCGCAGGTACTGGCGCGCTACGAGCGCTGGCGCGCGGCCGATACGACGTCGGTGGCGGTGGCGACCGACACGCTGACCCGGCTGTTCGGGGTGCCGGGAAGGTCGGCGAGCGCGGTGCGTCGGTTCGGGATTTCCGCCGTGGACCGCATCCCGCCGCTCAAGGCGCGCTTCATGGCCGAGGCGCGGGGGGAGAGCGGCGCGCTGCCGAAGCTGCTGGAGGGAGTGGGGGTTTAGAAACCGATGCCCGAGTGGTTAGTCACGGTGCTTGCGGCAGGCTTTATCTTGCCATTCTTAATCGGCGGCGTCGCAAACGCCAGGCGGATGCTGAAGCTAACCAAGACTGCGGAGTTCGAGCGACTTGTCCGGGAGGCGCGCGAGAACGCTCACAGGTCGCCTGAAAGTCAGCATTCAGAGTAACAGCTACTAGCTCAAGCGCCTTTCACCGCACCTCCTCACCCACCACCTCCTCCACCGGCTCATCCCGCCCCCTCTCCCGTACCATGATGAAGCTGCCGGACCAGACGCCCGGGATCGTCCATTCGCCGGTGATCTCGTCGCCCTCCGGCGAGAGCGTGCCGTCGTAACGCACCGCGTAATGCGCTCGGGCGAGTTCGTCGTAGCGTTTGGTGAAGCGGACGGCACTGCCGACGCGCTCGCCCTCGACGATCGCGACCAGCGTCTCGCCCCGGCTCGCGCCCTCGTCGCTCCGCTCGTGCGTCTCGCCGGTGATCGCGCCCGCCTGTTCGACCAGCTCGGCGGCGAAGCCGTTGGGGGCCATTCCGCGTGGGTAGTTGAAGATGCCCTCCCACCGGCCGGTCACGTCGCGCGAACTCACAGCGGGCGCGCCGCCTCGATCAGCAGCACGGGGACGCCGTCGCGGACGGGGTAGGCGAGGCGGGCCTCGTCGCTGACCAATTCCTGCGCGGCTTCGTCATAGCGGAGCGGGGTGCGGGTGGCGGGGCAGACGAGACGGGCGAGGAGCCAAGGGTCGAGGCCGGGCACGAGAGACCTACCGTGTTCCCCGGCGAAGGCCGGGGCCCAACGTCGGTGCGCTCTGGCGGGCGAGGGCGGACCCGCCCACATCGGCCGTCGTGACTGGGCCCCGGCCTTCGCCGGGGAACTGTAAACGGCCATTGGATAGTGCGGCCATCACTGCAATGTCACCCGGTCTTCCCCGTCATGCCGCCCGAAGAACTGGAGCAGCTGCACGATCAGCTCCGCGCGCGCTTCCAGCCCCGGCGCCTCGAGCAGCGCCTGTTTCGCGGCGGCGTCGAACGGGGCGATCTGCGCGATGCCGTTGACCAGCGCGGTGTCGTCCAGCCGCTCGACCGAGTCCCAATCGACCTGATAGCCCTGCGCCTCCGCGAACCGGCGCGACTCCATCTCCAGCGACGAGCGCATCGCCAGCGCGAGGCTCTCGTCCTCCGCGACGGGCAGCAGCTCCGCCTCGACCTGGCGGAACGGGGTCGCTACGTCGAGCTCGCGCACGACGCGGAACAGCGACACGCCCTCCAGCACGAGGTTGTAGCGCCCGTCGTCCATCGCCTGCACATCGGCGATCCGCCCGACGCAGCCGAGGTCGAACAGCGGCGGCTTGTCCGTCTTGCCCGGCACCGGGCGCGGCTGGATAATGCCGATTCGCCGGTCGCGCGCGGCCGCGTCGGAGACCAGCGCGCGGTAGCGCGGCTCGAAGATGTGCAGCGGCAGGTGCATCCCCGGGAACAGCAGCGCCCCCGGGAGCGGAAAAATCGAGAGGCGCGTGCTCATCCGAACAGGATCGCGGACAGGCGGCGGCGCTGCTGCGAAACCCACGGGTCCATCAGGCCGACCGCCTCGAACAGTTTGAGCAGCTGTTGCCGCGCCGCGCCGTCATTCCACTCGCGGTCGGTCTGGACGATGTGGAGGAAGCCGTCCGCCGCCGCGTCGCGGTCAACCGCCATCTGCGCGTTGGCGAGGTCGAAGCGGGCCTGCAGGTCGTCGGGCGCGGCGTTCACCCTCGCCACCAGTGGCGCGAGGTCGTCGACCGGCGGGGCGCTCTTCGCCAGCGCCAGCGCGGCCTGCGCGCGCACGATCTCGGGCCGTTTCGCGACCTCGGGCGCGAGCTGCGCGATCGCCGCTTCCGCTTCGTCCTGCTCGCCCGCCGCGACCAGCGCGCGGATGCGGCCCGACACGACCTCGGGATTATTGGGGGCCATCTCGCCGAGCTGGTCGAAGATCGAGAGCGCGCGGGCGACGTCGCCTTCGGCCAGCACCTCCTCACCCATCGCGATCAGCGGCTCGAGCTCGGCCGCGGCGCCCGCGTCCGCCTCGATCGGCAGCTGTTTCAGCAGTTTGTCGAGCGCCGTCTTGAGCTGGCTTTCGGTACGCGCGGGGGTCAGGTCGGCGACCAGCTGCCCCTGAAACATCGCGTAGACGGTCGGAATCGACTTGATCTGAAACTGCGCGGCGATGAACTGGTTCTTGTCGGTGTCGACCTTGGCGAGCACCACGCCCTTGTCGGCATAGGCGGCGGCGACCTTTTCCAGCAGCGGGGTCAGCGCCTTGCACGGGCCGCACCATTCCGCCCAGAAGTCGATGATGACGAGCGCCGACATCGACGGCTCGACGACGTCGCGGCGGAACGCCTCCACGGCGGTCTTCTCGGCGGTGGATAGCCCGAGGGTGGTGGCCAAGTATCTGCTCCTGTTGCTCGCAACTCTTATGTGGGGGCGGGGCGGCGAGCGCCAAGGCTTTTCGCTCTTGCCCGGGCCGGGGGACGCTGCTAGTTCGCGCCCCTTACCCGCCCCGGCCGTTGGTCGCGGGCCCGGCGCCAGAGCGGGCGTAGCTCAGGGGTAGAGCACAACCTTGCCAAGGTTGGGGTCGAGGGTTCGAATCCCTTCGCCCGCTCCAGCGACTTCCAACATCTTGGAAATCCTCACAAAACCGTCGAAGCGACGGTCTAGCGCCACGATCGTCTCCACTGACCGTCTACACAATGGCCCCGGTCGAGGTGTCTTAAACACTCGGAAATGCTCGGGAAATCGTCGTCAGGGCGTCTACACAAGGCGTCTCCACAATCGACCGGTTGGTCTCGCGCAGAAGCGTGGCATCTTCCATTACCGACGACGGGTGCCGACTGACCTATCGACGGTCTGGCAGGGTCGCGAAGTGTGGCGTTCACTCGATACCGACAGCTACTCGACGGCGCTCCGACGCATCCATCGGGTCGCCGCTGATGTCGAAGCTGAGTTCGAGAATGCGCGCTGCTCAATCGGCTGCGTGGTCGATCCCACGCTGCTCGCGACCACGATCGCTGCCCCAGCTATGTCGATGCCATTGATTTTGGCTGCTCCGCAGCCGCCAGCGCTGCCCTCGCCATCGAGCACGCGGACCATCGGCGATGTCTACGATCGCTTCATCGCTGACCCCAAGCACACATGGAGCAAGCGCACCCAAATCGCGCATGTCACGACACGGAAGTGGGTGGTCGAGATGTTTGGCGAACGCACGCCGCTTACTGAGATCACCCGCGAAGGATGCCGCGACTTCGTGGCCCTGCTGCGCGAGATGCCGAAAAGCGCGTATCAGCGCTTCCCCGATATGACAATCAGGGAGGTGGTCGCTGCCGCCAAGGCGACAGGCGAACGACGCCTCATAAGCACCGCGAACCTTAACGCCTACATCAACCGGTTCGGCGGGGTGATGAACTGAGGTGGTCCCGCCTTCCTGGACAGTTTGGCGGCTGAGCTAAGCTAAACCCC
>CAXSEO010000112.1:0-7177 GCA_964235525.1 uncultured Sphingomonas sp.
GATATTGATCATCAATGGACTGCTTGGAACGACTGACGCACAAGAAGGTCATGACAGAGCAATGACGATCGCGATTGTATTCGCGGCTTTGCTCGTGCTGATTCTGAAAATGGCAGCGGTTGCTCAGATAAGCCGGGTGCTGTTCAATCGGACTAAGAGCAAGCGAGCAGCATCAGATAGCAAGATCGTGAACCGTTCTATCAGCCAACGTGGAGTGAGCGACAGGTAACTTTCCTGCTCTGATTAAGGTGACTAGGCCACTCAGACCAATACGACCTTACGACCAATTAGAAGGACTTATCGCTAATGCTCTGTCATCTCGCGTTGGTGATCTCGGTGTTCAATCTCGGGCTTGTCCTGTTCATCATCCGCCGGATGGAACGCCGCCGGACTGCCGCCCGGGCGGCGGATGTGGTGCTCGAGTCGATCCTGAGAAAGCCGCAGGATCGCGCCTCGACCGTCCGTTCCAAATAGGCGGCCTAACCATGCCACCTGCCCTCGAAGCGTCGCTCGCCCTGCTGCTGGCGGTGCCGCTCTACGTCAACATCCTGCTCCTGCGAGGGCGCGCCGGACCCGACCCGCAGAACGAAGATGCCGCGCGGAGCCCGGCCGCCAAGGTCGGGCGCGCCGCTACACGTCCAGATTCGCGACCGACAGCGCGTTCTCCTGGATGAAATCGCGGCGCGGCTCGACCACGTCGCCCATCAGCTGGGTGAAGATCGCGTCGGCGACGTCCGCCTGGTCCGCCGTGACGCGCAGCATCGAGCGGTTCTGCGGGTCGAGCGTCGTTTCCCACAACTGTTCGGCGTTCATCTCGCCCAGCCCTTTGTAGCGCTGGATCGCGAGACCCTTGCGGCCCGCGAGCAGGATCGCCTCGAGCAGCTGCGAAGGGCGCGACACCAGCACCTCGCCCTTGCCGAGCGTGCGCGTATCTTCGCCTTGTTCGTCGGTGGCGGCGACGTCGGCGGGCAGCTCGGGCGCGGTGCGCGACGACACCAGCCGACCTGGGCGCGCATACGCTTCCGCCTGCTCGGCGGCGAGCGCGTGGAGCTTGCGCGCCTCCGCCGACTGGAGAAACGCCGCCTCGACGATGTGATGGTCGGTCACGCCACGCCACAGCCGCTGGACGTGGATGCCGCCTTCCTCGGACCCTTGCGCGGTCCAGCGTGCTTCCGGGTCGCCCGCATCGAGCTGGCGTACCACCGCCGCCACGAGCGTTAGCCTCGCCTCGCGCGCGAGCGCCGGGTCAAGCGCGCCGCCCAGCGCCAGCGCCTCGATGATCACCGGATCGTAACGACGAGGCACATAACGCATCAGCGTCCGCATCCGGCGCGCATGGTCGACCAGCGAGCGCAAGTCCGCGCCGCTGCGCGGCCCGCCGACCGCGTCGAGCACCGACGCCGCCACCCCCGCCTCGACCAGGTATTCGTCGAGCGCCGCGTCGTCCTTGAGGTACACTTCCGACCGCCCGCGCGTCGCTTTGTAGAGCGGCGGCTGAGCGATGAAGAGATGTCCAGCCGTGATGATTTCGGGCATCTGCCGATAGAAGAAGGTCAGCAGCAAGGTGCGGATATGCGCGCCGTCGACATCGGCGTCGGTCATGATGACGATCTTGTGATAGCGCAACTTGGCCACGTTGAAGTCGTTACGGCCGATGCCGGTGCCCATCGCCTGGATCAGCGTGCCGATCTCTTTCGACCCGAGCATCCGGTCGAACCGCGCGCGCTCGACGTTGAGGATCTTACCCCTAAGCGGCAGGATGGCCTGGAAATGCCGGTCGCGGCCCTGTTTCGCTGAGCCGCCTGCGCTGTCGCCCTCGACCAGGAACAGCTCAGACTTGGCGGGGTCGCGCTCCTGGCAGTCGGCGAGCTTGCCGGGGAGCGAGGCGATGTCCATCACCCCCTTGCGCCGGGTCAGCTCGCGCGCTTTCTTCGCCGCCTCACGCGCGGCGGCGGCGTCGATGATCTTGCCGACGATGCTGCGCGCGTTCTGCGGGTTCTCCTCCAGCCATTCGGCCATCTTGTCGCTCATCAGCGATTCGAGCGGCTGGCGCACCTCGGAGCTGACCAGCTTGTCCTTGGTCTGCGAGCTGAACTTGGGGTCGGGCAGCTTGACGGAGACGATCGCGGTCAGCCCTTCGCGCATGTCGTCGCCGGTCAGCGTCACCTTCTCCTTCTTGAGCAGCCCGGACTTCTCGGCGTAATTGTTGAGCGTGCGCGTCAGCGCGGCGCGGAACGCGGCGATGTGGGTGCCGCCGTCGCGCTGCGGGATATTGTTCGTGAACGCGAGGACGTTCTCGTAATAGCTGTCGTTCCATTCGAGCGCGACCTCGATCATCACGTCGTCGCGATGGCCGGTAACTGAGATCGGCTCGGGGAACAGGGCTGCCTTGTTGCGGTCGAGATATTTCACGAACGCGGCGATCCCGCCCTCGTAATAGAGCTCCACCGTGCGCCCTTCCTCATGCCGCGCGTCGGTGAGGAACAGCCGCACGCCCGAGTTGAGGAAGGCTAGCTCGCGGAACCGGTGTTCGAGCTTGTCGAAGTCGAACTCGACGATCTTGAACGTGGCGGGGGAGGGGAGGAACGTGACGCGCGTCCCCTTCTGGCCCGGCTCGGCCGTACCCACCACCTTGAGCGGCGCGACCGCGTCGCCGTGCGCGAACCGCATAAAATGCTCCTCGCCGTCGCGCCAGACGGTCAGGTCTAGCCACTCGCTGAGCGCGTTGACCACCGACACGCCGACGCCGTGGAGCCCGCCCGACACTTTGTAGGCGTTCGACTCGTTGGTGTTGTCGAACTTGCCGCCTGCGTGGAGCTGGGTCATGATGACCTCCGCCGCCGACACGCCCTCTTCTTCATGGATGCCGGTCGGGATGCCGCGGCCGTTGTCGGTGACCGACACCGAACCGTCAGGGTTGAGCGAGATGTCGATCCGGTCGCAATGCCCCGCCAGCGCCTCGTCGATGGCGTTGTCGCTGACCTCGAACACCATGTGGTGCAGGCCCGATCCGTCGTCGGTATCGCCGATATACATCCCCGGCCGCTTCCGCACCGCGTCGAGACCTTTCAGCACCTTGATCGAGGAAGCGCCATACTCGTTCTGCGTGGGGTCCGTCATGGCGAGGATATAGGGATTCAGGGGCCGGAACGGAAGCGAAATGGGGTGGTGCAACCCTTGGTCACGCCTCCTCGCGCCCTCAGGCTTCCGTGATCGCGCAGCGGGCCGTCGCCATCGGCAGGAACAGTCGCGCCGGGTTGGCTGAAAGCGGCTCGAAGCCATAGCCGAGGTACAACGCCCGTCGTCGTTCGGTCGCGGCTGGGTCGCCGCAATCGAGAACGTCGAGCAGCACCGCCGCAATCCCCAAGCTATCGGCGGCGCGCGATACGCGGCGCAGGGCGTCGATCAACAGCGCGCTGCCAAAGCCGCGTCCCTGGAGCCGTCTCGCGACACCGATCATCGCGATAAAAGCGACCGGGATCATCCCGTGTCCCGGTCGGTTGCGCGCATAGCCGACGGGCAGGTCACGATAATCGATCGAATGCGCGTTCAGCGCGTAAAACCCGATCACCTCACTCGCGGCACCCGTAAGCACGAAGAAACGCACATTGTCCGCCTTCGCCAGTTTGTTGGCGGTCGCGCGAAAATATCGGTCAACGGCGGGAACGCCGGTCTCGAACGTCGCCCGGTCGTGTTTCGCCGGATCGAGCCGTTCGATTGTGTAGCCGGTCGGGCCCGGCGGCGTCATTCCTCACCGAGCAGCTCGCGATGTCGCGCGACCGCGGCGCGCAGGCGCTCCGTCGGCGCGGGCGGATTGTCCAGCGCGCCGAAGAAGCGGTCGTGGTCCATGGCGTGCAGCCGCGTGCGCTCGTGCGACTCGATCAAATCCATCGCTGCGCGATAGGCGGCATTGATCGTGAACGTGGAATCATCCACCCCCGATAGCGCCGCCGCGCGCTGTATCGCGTGCTTGATGCGGGGCTTGGTGCGGAAATTCATCCGCTCGCTATGACGCTCCTCTGCTGTGTTGACGGCCACGGTCGACATTTTGGCGTACCTTTGCTGATGAACCGCTTGTACGTCTGATGAGCGTACGTTGCAAGGGTTCACGTCGTAGCTGGCATCCTTCGCCGCATCGCAGCGTTGGGTGGTGGTCGAGAGGGGATCATGAGCACCAGCAGCCAGCAAGCAGCCGCGTCGGGGGCCGCCGCAGCCGTTCAGCAGGTGGAGCAGACACAAGCTGTCCGCTCGCGCCAGCGGTGGCTGATGGTCGTCATCATCGTCCTCGCGCTGTATGTCGCGCGGTCGTTCCTGACAGCGGTCGCGTGGGCGGCGGTGCTGGCGGTGTCGATGTGGCCGCTCTACGCCCGGGCGATCCGTGCCGCGCCGCGGCGGAGCGGGTGGATCGCGGCCGGGTTCGTGCTCGCCACCGCGGTGCTGGTGATGATCCCGATCGCGATCGTCGCCACGGCGGCGATGGACGAGAGCCAGGGCGCGATCACCTGGGTGCAGGGCGTGCAAAGGACGGGGATCGCCCCGCCGCCCTGGCTGGGCTCGCTGCCGCTGGTCGGCGGACGCGCGCGCGCGTTCTGGCAAAGCCATGTCGGGACGCCGCAGGCGGCTGCCGCGCTGTTCGCTGGGATCAATGTCGGTTCGCTGCTCGGCCATGTGCGCGCGATCGGCGCGCAGGCGGCGCAGGGGTTCGTGCTGTTCCTCATCACGCTGGCGACGCTGTTCGCGATGCTGGTGCGCGGTCGGCAACTGGCGACCGAGACCGCGACGGTGGCCTCGCGCGGGCTGGGCGCGTTCGGCGAGCGGTTCGTCGCCGAACTCGGGACGGCGGTGCGCGGCACGGTGACGGGCACGGTGCTGGTTGCGGTGGGCGAGGGAGTGCTGATCGGCATCGGCTATTGGCTGGCGGGGGTGCCGCAGCCATTGTTGTTCACAGTGTTGACGATCTTCGTCGCGCTGCTGCCGTCGGGCGCGTGGTTCGCGTTCGCGGTGGCGACCATCGTTTTGCTCGTCGAGGGGCATGTGCTCCCCGCCGCGCTGTTGTTCGGCTGGTCGATCGCGGTGATGGTGATCGGCGACAATGTGATCCAGCCCGCGATCATCGGCAGCTCGGTCCGGCTGCCGTTCCTGTTCGCGCTGATCGGGACGTTCGGCGGGCTGGAGACGTTCGGACTGGTGGGACTGTTCATCGGCCCGGTGATCATGGCTTCGCTGCTGCTCGCCTGGCAGCAATGGCGCGCGCCGCCGACGGAGCCGGGCGCGGCCCCCTCCGGCCTTCCCGCTGCTAGGCCGCTTTCTTGAGCCGGCGGTGGAGATAATTGTCGTCGAACCCGGCGATGCGGACCAGGTGCGGGATGTCGAGCAAGGACAGCGTTCCCGAGCCGAGCTGCATTACGCCTTGCTCGCGCAGGCTCCGCAGCACGCGGTTGATGTGCACCGGGGTAAGGCCGAGCGCGTCCGCCAGCACGATCTGCGTCAGCGGCAGTTCGCACGTCCCGTCGGTGGTCAGCCCGACGTTGCGCATCCGCACATAGAGTTCGAGCATCAGGTGCGCGACCCGTTCCATGCTGTCACGCCGCCCCATGCTGACGATCCAGGCGCGCAGCACCGCCTCGTCGACCAGCTGCGCGCGCCAGAACGCGTGGGTCAGCGCGGGCGTCGCGGACAACAGCGTTTCCATCCGCTCGCGGGTGATGGTGGCGACCTCGCAGCGGGTGATCGTGCCGATCGCGTGGTCCATCTCGTCGAGCACGCCGACATGCAGGTCGCAGAAATCGCCCGGCATCAGCAGCGCGGTGATCTGGCGGCTGCCGTCCGGGACGATCTTGTAGCGGCACGCCCATCCGCTCAGGATCACGAACACCGAGCCGGGCCGGTCGCCTTCGCGGATCAGGTCGTGATGCGCCGCGACCCGGCGACCCGCGCCGATGGCGCGATCGAGCATGCCGACTTCCGCCTCGGCGAGCGGGGCGTACCCCTGAAGCTTGCGGGTAAAGGCGTTTGGCACGTCCAGATATACGGTTTCCCGCCCCGCCGGTTGCGGTTGATCTCTGTTCACTTGGAACGCTGACACGGATTGTGGCGCTTTCTCCGGCATGCGTCTAGTCCGACGCATCGTTGGCAGGTTTCCCGGGCGCCGACGGCGGAGAGCCAACAGCTCTCGCCTCAAGCTTACAGGTGACCATCATGTCCGATTATTCCCCAAGCGGCCGCGCCGGCGACGGCATGGCGACACGCCCGTCTCCGCGCCGCTCTGAACCCGACGCGCACGGGCAGGCGGCGCTGCTGCTTGCCGAAAGCATGCTCCACCAGCTCGTCGAGCGGCGCGTGCTGACCACCGCGCAGGCGCTGTCGACGGTCCGCACCGCGTGCATCGTCAAGGCGGAAGTCGCCGCCGAGACGCACGAGTCCGTCGGCCGGGTGCAACAGTCGCTCGACCTGCTCGCCGGACTGGAGCGCAGCCTCGCTTCGGACGAGCCCGGATAGGGCGGCGCCGCGCGTCAATGGCGGGGCCGCGGCAGCGACGCCGTGAGGTGGAGCAAGTCGGCCTGACCGGCGAGCACTCCGTAGCGAGCCGCCATCGTGCGATGGATGGTCGCTACGGCGGCGTTGCCCGATGCGGTCGCGAGCGCGCGTTCCTGCCGCTCGCGGGCATGGTAAAAGTCGGCTGAATCAAGATGGAACAAGGTATGGCCCCCGGCGAGTCACGCCGCTGCCAATTAACTTAGCGAGTCGGCCTGGTCGCGGGTGCAACATAAATTAGCCTGATGAGGCGGTCTCTGATCGGGCTGGTCGCGCTCGCCTCATTCCCCCGCGAGCATGATGCGTGTCGCATCGCCAACTGCACCGAACAGCGCCGGCTCGGTACCCGTCATCCACACCTGCCCGCGTCCCGCCAGCCGCTCGAACAGCGCGGCGCGTCGCGCCGGGTCAAGATGCGCGGCGACCTCGTCGAGCAGCAGCACCGGCGCCCGCCCGACCCGCTCCGCGACAAGGTCGGCATGGGCGAGAACTAGGCCGAGCAACAGCGCCTTTTGCTCCCCCGTCGAGCAGATCGCGGCGGAGACCTGCTTGTCGGCGTGGGTCACGAGCAGGTCATCGCGGTGCGGCCCGGCCAGCGCCCGCCCCGCCGCCTCGATCCGCACCGCACCGCCCGACGGCACCA
>CAXSEO010000113.1:0-7139 GCA_964235525.1 uncultured Sphingomonas sp.
GACCTCGCGCGCGTTCTCGGCCGACCATGCGAAGGCACCCCAGCGCGCGCGGGTCTCGGCTTCGTCGGGGACTTGGGGACGGTCAGCCATGACTCTCAAGCACCGGACCGAGTGTTGGTGAAGGCACCAGATCAACAACCCGCCCTTTGTTGAGGCTCGCGTAAGCGATGAACGATAGCTTCCCTTTGCAAACCCATTCCAAACGAACCCGTCCACCCCAGTATGCGCCAGACGAGCCGAGGAGATATGGTGTGTTCAGCGGGCACTCGTTCAAAGCGTTGTTTTCGAGACCACAAGGAAGGCCGTTCGGACCCAAGCAGAACTTAGCTACCGCATGCCCGACCGCACCCAACGCCGCCTTGTTGTGGGTCAAAAGGGCCAAGGTGAGTTCTTCAACTGCTTTCTTGCTCTCGGGCGGAACCGGTGAACTATTCGGGATGGAAGGCCCGACTAGATGTGGTTCACCGCCCACAACAGATATGAGCAAACCGTCGTACGGGCCGCCCTCAGCGCGAGAGGTTTGCTGCGGCTCAGCAACCATCGTAATGGCAAGCGCCAGAGCCGGTAAGAGGCCCATCACCGGTCACACTCCCCGAACACAATATCCATCGCCCCCAGGATCGCGGTCGTGTCCGCCAGCATGTGCCCGCGGCTCATGAAGTCCATTGCCTGCAGATGACTGAACGCGGTCGGGCGTATCTTCACGCGGTACGGCTTGTTGGTCCCGTCCGCGACCATGTAGATGCCGAACTCGCCCTTGGGACTCTCCGTCGCGACATAGACCTCGCCCGCCGGAACGTGGAAGCCCTCGGTGTAGAGCTTGAAGTGATGGATCAGCGCCTCCATCGAGCGCTTCATCTCCGCGCGCTTGGGCGGCACCACCTTGCGGTCGAGGCTGGCGATCGGGCCTTCGGGCATCTCGCTCAGGCACTGGCGCATGATGCGCGCCGACTGCCGCACCTCCTCGACGCGGACCATGAACCGGTCATAACAGTCGCCGCGCGTCCCCACCGGCACGTCGAAGTCCATCCGCGCGTACACGTCATAAGGCTGCGACTTGCGAAGATCCCAAGGCAGCCCGGCGGCGCGGATCATCGGGCCGGAAAAGCCCCACGCGATCGCGTCCGCCTGGCTGACGGTGGCGATGTCGACGTTGCGCTGCTTGAAGATGCGGTTGTCCGCGACCAGACTGATCGCGTCCTCGAACAGGCGCGGCAGCCGCGTATCGAGCCAGTCGGCGATGTCGGTCAACAGCTTGAGCGGCACATCCTGATGCACCCCGCCCGGGCGGAAATAATTATGGTGCATCCGCGCGCCGCTCATCCGCTCGAAGAAGCCGTAGCAATCCTCGCGCACCTCGAACATCCACAGGTTCGGAGTCATCGCGCCGACGTCCATGACATGCGAGCCGAGGTTGAGCATGTGGTTGCTGATGCGCGTCAGCTCGGCGAAGAACACCCGCAGATACTGCGCGCGCAACGGCACTTCGAGGTCGAGCAGCTTCTCGATCGCGAGCACATAGCTGTGCTCCATGCACAGCGGCGAGCAATAATCGGTGCGGTCGAGATAGGGCAGCGCCTGCGCATAGGTCTTGTATTCGATCAGCTTCTCGGTGCCGCGGTGGAGCAGGCCGACATGCGGGTCGATCCGCTCGACAATCTCGCCGTCCAGCTCCATCACCAGCCGCAGCACCCCGTGCGCGGCCGGGTGCTGGGGGCCGAAGTTGATCGTGTAGTTCGCGATCGTGACGTCACCCTCGGACGGCTTGGGGGGCGTCTCCCGGCCGAGCAGCTCTTCGGCGAACGGATCGACGACGCGCGTCGCGGGCGCGTCGATCACCTCGGTATTGCCGCCGCTCATGCGTCAGCTCCCATGATCAAAGGGGTGCGGTTGGTCACTGGTTCTGCCCCGCGCTGTTGCCGGACACGCTTGGGTTCGCGGGCTTGTCGCCCGCGTTGTTCCCTGCATCCTTGCCTGTCCCACCCGAGCTGGTCTCTCCCGAGGCATAGCTGGCGCTGCTGCCCTTCGGCTCCTGCACCGGCGTCGCGGCCGCGCCCACCTTCGCGCTCTGGTCGGCGGTGGCCGGAGTCTGCGCACCTTTAGCCTGCCCCATCGACGCCTTCTCGTCGCCGGGCAGCACATATTGCGCGCCTTCCCATGGCGACAGCGCGTCAAATGTCCTGAGGTCCTGCTGCAGCTTCACCGGCTCATAGATGACCCGCTTGGCCTCCTCCGAATAGCGCAGCTCGACATAGCCGGTCAGCGGGAAGTCCTTGCGGAGCGGGTGGCCCTTGAACCCATAGTCGGTCAGGATGCGGCGCAGGTCGGTGTTGCCCGCGAACAGCACCCCGAACAGGTCGAACACCTCGCGCTCCAGCCAGCCCGCGACCGGCCACAGGCCAGTGACCGACGGCACCGCCTTGTCCTCGTCGGTCGACACGCGCACCTGGATGCGATGGTTGCGGGTCAGCGAAAGCAGCATGTACACGCACTCAAACCGCTCGGCGCGGTCGGGGTAGTCGACCCCGGCGATCTCCATCAGCTGCTGGTACTCAAGCCCCGGCGTGTCGCGCAGCCGCGTCATCGCCTCGACCAGCGCGTCGCGCCGGACGAACAGCGCCACCTCGCCAACCTTCTCCTGCGAACGCTCCAGTAAATTGCCGAGCGTCGCGGTCGCGAGGTCAATCGTCGCCTCGTTCAGGCTGACGGCATAGGCGGGCGCAGGCGATTTCACCGCTCGATGCTCCCGCTGCGCCTGATCTTCCGCTGCAACTGCATGATCCCGTACAGCAGGGCCTCGGCGGTCGGCGGACAGCCAGGGACGTAAATGTCGACCGGCACCACCCGGTCGCACCCGCGGACCACCGAATAGCTGTAGTGATAATAGCCGCCGCCGTTCGCGCACGACCCCATCGAAATTACGTATTTCGGCTCGCTCATCTGGTCGTAGACCTTGCGGAGCGCGGGGGCCATCTTGTTGCACAGCGTGCCCGCGACGATCATCACGTCCGACTGGCGCGGGCTTGCGCGCGGGGCGGCACCGAACCGCTCGAGATCATAGCGCGGCATGTTGACGTGGATCATCTCGACCGCGCAGCAGGCGAGCCCGAATGTCATCCACCACAACGAGCCCGTCCGCGCCCACTGGAACAGCTCCTCCGTGCCGGTGACAAGGAAACCCTTGTCGGTCAGCTCGCCGTTGAGGCCGTCGAAATAGCTCTGGTCGGGCGCGATCACCGAAGAGGGCGACGCAGGTCGCGCCAGCTCCACCGGGCCGGAAGGCAGCTCTATTCCCAATCCAACGCTCCCTTCTTCCAGGCATAGACGAGGCCCAGCGCGAGTTCGGCGATGAACACCATCATCGCTCCCCACGCGGTCCACCCAAGGTGGAAAACCGATACCGCCCAAGGATATAGGAACGCCGCCTCCAGGTCGAAGATGATAAAGAGAATCGCGACGAGATAGAAACGCACGTCGAACTGGCTGCGCGGGTCCTCGAACGCAGGAAAGCCGCATTCATACTCGGAGAGCTTCTCCGGGTCCGGCTTGTGCGCGCCCGTCAGCCGCGCGACCGCCATCGGCAGGAACACGAACGCGCTCGACAGCAGCAGCGCGATGCCGAGGAAGATCAGGATCGGGAGATATTGCGACAGGTCGACCAAGCGTCATCTCGCATGTGCGGCATAGGACCTTCCCGCCTTAGGCTTCGCGCTGGAACGGGGCAAGGCGGCGGGCGTGGGGAATCGCCCCGCACTAACCTGCTTTGTTCCGGGCTAGACCCGCAGCGCTCCGCCGACCAGCTTGTGGAGCTTCGAATGCAGCGCGTCGCTCGCGGCAAGGAACTCGTTGCGCTCACCCATCCGGTCGCCGCCGCGGAAGTCGGTGACATAGCCGCCCGCCTCGCGCACCAGCAACAGCCCGGCGGCATAGTCCCAAGGCTGCAGACTCGACTCCCAGAACCCGTCAAACCGCCCCGCCGCGACCCAGGCGAAGTCGAGCGTCGCCGCGCCCAGCCGCCGGATGCCCGATACTTCGGGCGCGATCGCGCCGAAGATGCGGGTCCATTCGGGAAAATCGCCATGCCCAAGGAACGGGATGCCCGTCGCGATCAGCGAGTCCGCCAGGTCGCGCCGCGCCGACACGCGCAGCCGCTGGTCCTGCAGCCACGCGCCGCGCCCCTTCTCCGCCCAGAAGCTCTCGTCGGTGAGCGGTTGATAGGTAAGCGCGGCGGTGATCTCGCGCTTGCCGCTCGGCATCGGCTCCTCGACCGCGATCGAGATCGCGAAGTGCGGCAGGCCGTGGAGGAAGTTGGTGGTGCCGTCGAGCGGGTCGACGATGAAGCGCGGCTTGGCGGGATCGCCCGCCACCGCGCCGCGCTCCTCCATCAGGAAACCCCAGTCGGGCCGCGCCTTGCTCAGCTCCTCGAACACGGTCTGCTCGGCGCGCCGGTCCGCCTCGCTGACGAAGTCCGCCGGCCCCTTGCGGCTGACCTGAAGCTGCTGCACCTCGTTGAAGTCACGCCGCAGCCGCGGCCCCGCCTTGCGCGCCGCGCGCTCCATGATGGTGAGAAGGCCGGAATGGGAGGGCATCAGACCGAGCCTTTGCGCTCTACCACCAGAACCCGCGCCTCCCCAACCGGATGCGCGACATGACGGTCGCCGACATCGGCCACGAACATATCGCCACTATGGAGGCGGACGCATTTCTCGGCGCCGTCTTGCATGTACCGCATGTCTACCACACCATCGACGACGCAGAACAGTTCCGCCCCGTCATTCTCATGCCATTTGTACGGCTGGTCGGTCCAGTGAAGTCGGACGGTCGCTCCGTCGATCTCCGCCAAATCGCGTGCGCCCCAAGCGCGATCGGCACGAAAGCAGCGGGCGTCCTGAACGATCGTCGGCATCAATCAGCCCGCCGCACATAGGTCTGCTCGTATACGTCGACCACGATCCGCGTCCCCGCGCCGATGTGCGGCGGGACCATCACGCGGACGCCGTTGTCGAGGATCGCGGGCTTGTAGCTCGACGAGGCGGTCTGACCCTTCACCACCGCGTCCGCCTCGACGATCATCGCCTCGATCTGGTCGGGGAGCTGGACGGAGATCGGCCGCTCGTCCCACAGCTCCAGCACCACGTCCATGCCATCCTGGAGGAACGCCGCCGCGTCGCCGAGCACGCCCGCGTCGAGGGTGATCTGCTCGTAATTGTCCTTGTCCATGAACGTCAGCGCGTCGCCGTCGCGGAACAGGTACTGGAAGTCCTTGGTGTCGAGCCGCACCCGCTCGACCGTCTCGGCGGACCGGAAGCGGACGTTGTTCTTGCGCCCGTCGATCAGGTTCTTCATCTCGACCTGCATATACGCGCCACCCTTGCCCGGCTGGGTGTGCTGGATCTTCACCGCGCGCCAGATGCCGCCTTCATATTCGATGATGTTGCCGGGACGAATGTCCACGCCGCTGATCTTCATGCCGCTCGCTTTGGTTCGGGATGGGGTTGCGGGCGCTCTAGCCCTGCCGGGTCAATCTGCCAAGAACGCGTCCACGTCGATGGCTGCGAGACCCAAAATACTCCTTAGCGTGCCTTCGGGTATGTCGCCCGGATGATTCGGAAGCACCGTCTTGCGCCCGGTAAGCGGATTAAGCCAAACCTCGTGGCTCCCCTTCGCATGCCTCTCGAAGCGAATCCGTTTCGCCGCAAGCGTGACATCACATCGCGATAACGGAAGCCGGAAGGCCGACCCATCAAGCCGCTATCACCACGGGCAGTTCAAACTTGTCCTCAACGGGGGTGGTGCGGTCCTCCGCCTCAAGCTCCAGCAATATGCGCGCCACATCCCGGGCTATCTCCGCGGTCTCCTGAACCGTCCGTCCCTAGGCCAGCAGCCCTTGTATATCGTCAGAGGTCGCCAGCCACACGCCTTCGGGCAAATGCTCCAAATGAAATCGAATTATCTTTTCCATGCAAGCCTTCTAGCGCAGCCAAAGCGGCTTGTCAGCGGGCGCCCCGAAGCAACGGGTACGGGTTCACGTCCTCCCCCTCCCACCAGCGCTGTCGCGGCTGCATCCGGGTCAGCCCGAAATGGAGGTGAAAGTTACCCCGCCCCGCATCGCCGGTGTCGCCGACGAAGCCGAGCGGATCGCCGGGGCGCACCGCCTGTCCCTCGTGCAGGCCGTTCGCGTAAGCCTTGAGGTGCGCGTAATAATACATCCACCGCCGATCCGCCGACCGCTCGTACAGCGTGATGCCGCCGCGCGCGTCGTTGTAGAGCTTCTCTACCGTGCCGGCTGCGACGGCGGCGACGGGGGTGCCGCCCGGGGCGACGATGTCGGTGCCGTGGTGCGTCCGGGCTCCGCCCTCGCGCGGGTCGCCCCAATTGTCGGTAATGCTCGCGCGCGCGACGCCCACGACCGGAACGAGCAGGCCGTTAGCGGGCGCGAGCCGCTTCGGTCTCGGCGACTCTGGCGGGAGCAGCCGCGCAACGACTGTCCGGTGCTTGGGCACGCTCGCACCGCCGATGCTCAGCATCGACGCGAACGCGCCCGCCGCGACCAGGATCACCAGCGCGATGCCCCACCCCAGCCGCGTCACGACCCTACTCCTCGAAGATCACCGGCGTCCCCGGCTTGACCATCAGCGCCAGCCGCGCCGCGTTCCAGTTCGCCATCCGCACGCAACCATGGCTTTCGGTCCGGCCGATATTCTGCGGCTCGGGCGTGCCGTGGATGCCGTAATGCTCCTTGTTGAGGTTCAACCACACCACGCCCACCGGCCCGTTCGGCCCCGGGGGCAGCATCGCCGCCTTCTCGCCGGGCTTTGCGTCCCAGAACAGCTTGGGGTTGAAGTGGAACGGCGGATTGGTGTCGACGCCCAGGATCTTCCAAGTTCCAATCGGCAGCGGGTCGTGCTCGCTCCCGGTCGTCACCTGGAATTGCGCGACGAGCTTGCCCGCGTCGTCGAGGACACGCAGCACCTTGCCCGAGCGCGTCACCTCGATCTTCGCCGCCTTGGGCTCGTTCGCGTCGACGTTGAGCATCGACAGCGTCTCGCGCCACTCGGGCTTCAGCTTGGGATCATAGTTGCGCGCGGTGGGGAGCGCGTTGGGGAACACGATCTGCTGTCCCGGCGCGAGTTTGCCCC
>CAXSEO010000114.1:0-7119 GCA_964235525.1 uncultured Sphingomonas sp.
GGAGGTGAAGTCGGGACGCTCGTCCGGTTCGCCCTCAACCCGATAGCGTAAACACGCGAGGCAGGGTTGGACCCCGGCACGAGGCCGGGGTGACGGTTGGGTATGATCCGGCGCTCACCCCTCCCGCTCCACCCGCGCCAATACCTTCCCCTCGCTCACCTGCACGCCGGGCACGGCGTCGAGCTCCGCGACCGTGCCGTCGAACGGCGCGACGAGGCTGTGCTCCATTTTCATCGCCTCCAGCGTGACGAGCTTTTGCCCCTTGGCGACGCGGTCACCAGCCGCGACCTCCACCGCGATGATGCGCCCCGGCATGGGCGAGAGGATCGCGCCGTTGGCGGCGGCGCCGGAGCCGGTGCCGGCATGACGAACTGGCTTGAAGAGGAAGTTTTGAGCGTCATCCCAGATCACGAATCCGTCTGAAACGGGTTCGGCGAAGACGGGGAAGCGATCCTGCCATCGATCCTTCAGCTCCCGCTCGTAGACTTGCCCGCCGTGCATGACTCGAACGGTCCTGTTCGGCGGCCGATTGGCTCGGAAGCCTGTGAGGTCACGCCAGGGTTCGCCCGACGGAACGGCGAAGGGCTGCGCGCCATTGCTTGAGAACGAACGGCCCTCCAGCTCATAAGCTGCAAGGGTGGTGATCGCGTCATGGATGACGGTTTCGCGAGGCTCTGACGGCGGAGTGAGAGCATCGGCGTTGCGGCCGATGAAGCCGGTGTCGATCCGTCCGGCTCGGAAATCATCGTGGTCCAGCGCGCGGCGCAGGAACGCCGCGTTCGTTCTGACCGGGTAGATGTCCGTCACGTGGCACGCATTGCTGAGCTTCTCAGTTGCTTCTGTACGAGTGTCCGCGTGAGCGATCAGCTTCGCGATCATGGGGTCGTAGAACGGCGAGATCGTGTCGCCTTCCGACACCCCCGCATCCTCGCGCACGTCGGTTTGCTCTCGGTAAATCTCCAGCGTACCGATTGACGGTAAAAAGCCGGTCGCCGGGTCCTCCGCGTACAGCCGCGCCTCCATCGCCCAGCCGGTGATGCCCAGCTCCTCCTGCCGTTTGGGCAGCTTCTCCCCGCTCGCCACGCGCAGCTGCCATTCGACCAAATCGACGCCGGTGATCTCCTCCGTCACGGGATGCTCCACCTGCAACCGCGTGTTCATCTCCATGAACCAGATGCGGTCGGCGCGCAGGCCTTCGCTGGCGTCGGCGATGAACTCGATCGTGCCCGCGCCCTGATAGTCCACCGCGCGCGCCGCCTTGACCGCCGCGCCGCAGACCGCTGCCCGCGTCTCCTCGTCCATGCCGGGGGCGGGGGCTTCCTCGATCACCTTCTGATGGCGGCGCTGGAGCGAGCAGTCGCGTTCGAACAGGTGGACGACCTCGCCGAAGCTGTCGCCGAACACCTGCACCTCGATGTGGCGCGGCGACAGGATGTATTTCTCGAGCAGCACGCGGTCGTCGCCGAAGCTCGACGCGGCCTCGCGGCGGCAGGAGGCGAGCGCGTCCGCGAACTCAGCCGGGGCGCTCACCTGCCGCATCCCCTTGCCGCCGCCGCCCGCGACTGCCTTGATGAGCACGGGATAGCCGATCGCGTCCGCCTCTGCCCGGAGCCGCTCGGGCGACTGGTCCTCGCCGAGGTAGCCGGGCGTGGTCGGCACGCCCGCCGCCATCATCAGCCGCTTGGCCGCGTCCTTCAGCCCCATCGCGCGGATGCTGGCGGGCTTGGGCCCGACCCAGACCAGCCCGGCGTCGATGACCGCCTGTGCGAAGTCGGCGTTCTCCGACAAAAAGCCATAGCCGGGGTGGACCGCCTCGGCCCCGGTCGCCAGCGCGGCGGCGATAATCCGGTAGCCGCGCAGGTAGGAGTCGCGCGCGGGCGAGGGACCGATATGCACCGCCTCGTCCGCCTGGCGGACGTGCAGCGCCTTCGCGTCCGCGTCCGAATAGACCGCCACGGTGCGGATGCCGAGCGCGCGCGCGGTGCGGATCACGCGGCAGGCGATCTCGCCGCGGTTGGCGATCAGGAGGGAGCGGATCATCGCGCGTCGCACCCAGTCGTCCGCTGCGACCAGGTGAGGTTGAGGATGCGCCAGCGCCCGCCCTCGCGCACCAGGTCGAAATGGTCCGCGCCGCAATGGTCGACGCGGCCGTCGACGGTGAAGACGTACGGGCTCCACACCATCGCCATGTCGCCGTCGACCTCCACCGCCGGGTCGAGCAGGCGTTCGGCGTAGCGCTCGGGGCCGGGGCGGACGGCGGCGGCGAACTCGGCCCAGCCCTGACGACGGATGGCGCGCGTGCCGTCCGCGCGCTCGATCGCAGCGGTGGCGCTGCCCTCGGGGCGTACCTGCGCGAGGATCGCCGCCCCGTCCCGCGCGGCGACGGCGGCGAGCAGCGCGTTGACGGGGGTGAGGATGTTGGCGGTGTCCGCGTCCGTGTACGGCAGCGGGTTGGCGGGAGGGAGCTTGTCGGAGGTCGATTGGACGAGGAAGGCGAGGAGTAGCAGGAAGACCATCAACACACTCCGTCATGCTGAACTCGTTTCAGCATCTAGCGTGGTTCGCGCGAGGCGCTAGCCTGTCGCACGATGAAGCAGCCCTGCGTCTATTTGCTGGCGAGCGGGCGCAACGGCACGATCTACATCGGTGTGACCGCTTACCTGATGGAGCGGCTGCATCAGCACCGGACGGGCACGGTCCCGGGCTTCACATCGAGGTACGGTGTAGTCCGCCTGGTCCGCTACGAGCTGTTCCCCGACATGCCGAACGCCATCGCGCGCGAGAAGCAGCTCAAACGCTGGCGACGCGAGTGGAAGCTGAACCTGATCGAGTCGGAGAACCCGGACTGGCAGGACTTGGCCGTCGGCTTAGGGCTGGAAGCGGTGCCGTTCCGCTGGAAGTCCTGACCTCGTGTTCCTTCGTCTTGCTGAACTCGTTTCAGCATCCAGCGATGCGCGCGAGACCACCGGTGGTCGTGTGGCCCACGCTGGACCCTGAAACAAGTTCAGGGTGACGGAAGGATTGGTGGCGTAGTCTCCCATCACATCCGAAACACACCGAACCGCGGGTGCTCCGGGATCGGCGCATTGAGCGTCGCCGCGAACGCCAGCCCGAGCACGTCGCGTGTCTGCGCCGGGTCGATCACGCCGTCGTCCCACAGCCGCGCGGTGGCGTAATAGGGGTTGCCCTCGTCTTCGTACTTCGCGCGGACCGGGGCCTTGAACGCCTCCGCCTGCTCGGGCGTCCAGTCTTGCGCGTCGCGGTGCACGGTGGCGAGCACGCTGGCCGCCTGCTCGCCGCCCATCACGCTGATGCGGCTGTTGGGCCAGGTGAACAGGAAACGGGGGCTGTAGGCGCGACCGCACATGCCGTAATTGCCCGCGCCGAAGCTGCCGCCGATCAGCACGGTGATCTTGGGCACGCTCGCGGTCGCGACGGCGGTGACGAGCTTCGCTCCGTGCTTGGCGATGCCCTCCGCTTCGTACTTGCCCCCGACCATGAAGCCGCTGATGTTCTGGAGGAACAGCAGCGGCACCCGGCGCTGGCAGGCGAGCTCGATGAAGTGCGCGCCCTTCTGCGCGCTCTCGGAGAAGAGCACGCCGTTATTGGCGAGGATGGCGACGGGAATGCCCCAGATATGCGCGAAGCCGCACACCAGCGACGCGCCGTACAGCGCCTTGAACTCTTGGAACTCGCTCCCGTCGACCAACCGCGCGATCACTTCATGAACGTCGTAGGGTGCGCGGACGTCGTCGGGGATGAGGCCGTAGAACTCGTCCGCGTCGAACCGGGGCGGGCGCGGCTCGCGCAGGTTGACGTCCGCCTGCCGCTGGGGTGCAAGCGTCGAGACGATGTCGCGCACGATCGTTAGCGCGTGCTCGTCATTCTCGGCGACATGGTCGACCACGCCCGACTTGCGACCATGCGTGTCCGCGCCGCCCAGCTCCTCGGCGCTGATCACCTCGCCGGTCGCCGCCTTGACCAGCGGCGGGCCGGCGAGGAAGATCGTCCCCGCCCCGCGCACGATCACCGTCTCGTCCGACATGGCGGGGACATAGGCGCCGCCGGCGGTGCAGCTGCCCATCACGCAAGCGATCTGCGGGATGCCGAGCGCGGACATGTTCGCCTGGTTGAAGAAGATGCGTCCGAAGCCGTCGCGATCGGGGAACACCTCCGCCTGATGCGGCAGGTTCGCGCCGCCCGAGTCGACAAGGTAGATGCAGGGCAGGCGGTTATCTTGCGCGATCTCCTGCGCGCGCAGGTGCTTCTTGACGGTGAGCGGGTAATAGGTCCCGCCCTTCACCGTCGCGTCGTTGCACACGATCATGCACTGGCGACCCGACACCCGGCCGATGCCCGCGATCACGCCAGCGCCGGGCACCTCATCGCCGTACAGGCCATTGGCGGCCAGCTGCCCGATCTCGAGCAGCGGCGAGCCGGGGTCGAGCAGCCGCTCGACGCGCTCGCGGGGAAGGAGCTTGCCACGCGCCGTATGCCGCTCGCGCGCCCGCTCCGGCCCGCCGAGCGCCGCCGCCGCCACCCGCGCGCGCAAGGCCTGGGCCAGTGAGCGATTATGCGCGACGTTGGCGCGGTAGGTCTCGCTCTCGACGTCGATCCTGGTGTCGAGGACCGGCGCGCTCATTGCGCGACGATATCCGCGTTGCCGACCAGCTCGCGTCCGATCAGATAGCGGCGGATTTCGTTGGTGCCCGCGCCGATGTCGTAGAGCTTGGCGTCGCGCAGGAACCGCTCGACCGGCCACTCGCGCGTATAGCCCGCGCCGCCGAGCGCCTGGATCGCCTCCAGCGCGACCCGCACTGCGTTCTCGGAGGCCAGCAGGATCGCGCCCGCCGCGTCGAAGCGCGTGGTCTTGCCCGCGTCGCACGCGCGCGCGACCGCGTAGACATATGCACGCGTCGAGTTGAGCGCGACGTACATGTCCGCGATCTTGCCCTGCATCAGCTGGAAAGACCCGATCGGCTGCCCAAACTGCCGACGGTCGCGGACATATGGCAGCACCACGTCGAGGCACGCCTGCATGATGCCGAGCGGCCCCGCCGCCAGCACCCCGCGCTCGTAGTCGAGCCCGCTCATCAGGATGCGGACGCCCTCGCCGACCTGGCCCATCACGTTCTCGGCGGGAACTTCGCAATCCTCGAACACCAGCTCGGCGGTGTCCGAGCCGCGCATGCCTAGCTTGTCGAGCTTCTTGGACACGGAGAAGCCCGCCGTCCCGCGCTCGATCAGGAACGCGGTGATCCCGCGCGGCCCCGCCGCCGGGTCGGTCTTGGCGTACACCACCAGCGTGTCGGCCTCCGGCGCGTTGGTGATCCAGAACTTGGTGCCGTTTAGGACATAGCGGTCGTTGCCGCGCGTCTCCGCCTTGAGCTTCATCGACACCACGTCGGAGCCGCTGCCCGCTTCGGACATGGCGAGGCTGCCGACATGCTCGCCGCTGATCAGTTTAGGGAGGTAGCAGCGGCGCTGCTCGTCATTGCCCCAGCGGCGGATCTGGTTGACGCACAGGTTGGAGTGCGCGCCGTATGAGAGGCCTACCGATGCGGAAGCCCGGCTGACCTCTTCCATCGCGACGACATGGTCGAGATAACCGAGGCCGAGGCCGCCCCATTGCTCCTCGACGGTGATGCCGTGCAGGCCCAGTTCGCCCATCTCGGGCCAGAGCGATCGGTCGAACCGGTTGTCCGCGTCGATCGCGGCGGCGCGCGGCGCGATGCGGTCGGCGGCGAAGCGGCGGGTCGTGTCGCGGATCATGTCGGCGGTCTCGCCGAGCGCGAAGTCGAGGGTGGCGTCCATGCGCGGAGTCCTAACCGCTTGCCCACAGCTTGTCGAAGGGGGGACGATGCCTGCCCTAACTCTCCCGTCACCCCGGTCTCGTGCCGGGGTCCAACGTTGTGCGGACGTGCGCTGGCGTAAGCACGCGCGGATGGTTGGACCCCGGAACAAGTCCGGGGTGACGGAGTGTTGCCGTTGCCGATGGGGCCTCTACGATAGCCTGACCTAGGCATCTCAGGGGAGCGAGTGCGCCGGTGAACCAGGGCCTGTTCCGCCTAAAGCCGATCATCGCGCAACCGCCCGGCAGTGCGCTCGCGCGAACGCTGTCCTGGCCGCACCTCGTCGCGCTCGGCGTCGGCGCGATCGTCGGCACCGGCATCCTGACCCTGATCGGCGTCGGCGCGGACCGGGCGGGGCCGGCGGTGTTGCTGAGCTTCGTCGTCGCGGGGGCGATCTGCGCGTGCGCGGCGCTCTGCTATGCAGAGATGGCGACCACCATCCCGGCCTCGGGAAGCGCCTATACCTACAGCTACGCGGTGCTGGGCGAGGTGATCGCCTGGGTGGTGGGGTGGAGCCTGATCCTCGAATACTCGCTGGTGGTCGCGACGGTCGCGGTGGGATGGTCGGGCTATGCGACCGGGTTCTTGCACGGGCTGGGCGTCGACCTGCCGCGCGCGCTGGCGAACGGGCCGGGGCTGGGCGGCATCGTCAATGTCCCCGCAGTGTTCATCATCGGCGTGGTCGCGGGGCTACTGATGCTTGGCACCCGCGAGAGCGCGCGGGTCAACACCGTGCTGGTGCTGGTCAAGATCGCGACGCTGGCGCTGTTCGTCGCGGTCGCGCTGCCGCGCTTCGACGCGGCCCACCTGCACCCGTTCGCGCCGTTCGGTTACGGCAGCGTCGCGGGCGCCGACGGGGTCAAGCACGGCGTCATGGGCGCGGCGGCGATCATCTTCTTCGCCTTTTACGGGTTCGACGCGATCTCGACGGCGGCGGAGGAGACCAGGCGGCCCGAGCGCGACCTGCCGATCGGCATCGTCGGGTCGATGGTCGCCTGCACCGTCATCTACCTCGTGGTCGCGCTGGCGGCGGTGGGGGCGGTGCCGGTCGCCGACTTCGCGAAGAGTCCGGAGCCGCTGGCGCTGGTGCTACGCTCGCTCGGGCGGCCGGGGGTGGCGACCGTGGTCGCGGCGGCGGCGGCGATCGCGCTGCCGACGGTGCTGCTCGCGTTCCTGTACGGGCAGAGCCGCATCTTCCTGGTGATGGCGCGCGACGGCTTCCTGCCCGCGTCGCTGGCCAGGGTATCGGCGCGGGGAACGCCGGTCA
>CAXSEO010000115.1:0-7073 GCA_964235525.1 uncultured Sphingomonas sp.
ACCGGATGAAATACGCGACCTCCGCGCCGTTCGCCGCCGAGCTGAAGGCGGAGGTGCTGCGGCACTGGCCGGGTGGACTGATCGAATATTACGGCATGACCGAGGGTGGCGGCTCGTGCGCGCTGCTTGCGCACCAATATCCCGACAAGCTCGCCACCGTCGGCAAGCCGATGCCGGGGCACGACGTGCGCGTGATCGACGATGCGGGCCGCGAGCTGCCGCGCGGCGAAACGGGTGAGCTGGTCGGGCGATCGGCGGCGATGATGACCGGCTATCACCGCCAGCCGAGCCAGACCGCGGCGGCGGAATGGACCAGCCCAGCGGGCGAGCGCTTCATCCGCAGCGGCGACCTCGGCCAGATCGACGCGGACGGCTTCGTGACGCTGATCGGGCGCAAGAAAGACATGATCATCTCGGGCGGGATTAACATCTACCCGGTCGACCTCGAGGCGGTGCTGCTCGCGCACCCCGCCGTGCGCGAGGCGGCGGTGATCGGCGCACCCTCGGCGGCGTGGGGCGAGACGCCGGTCGCGTTCGTCACGCTGGCGGATGCGGCGACGCGCGAGGAACTGCGCGACTGGGCGAACGCGCGGCTGGGCAAGATGCAGCGGCTGAGCGAGGTGCGCGTTGTCGACGAGCTGCCCCGCAGCGCGATCGGCAAGGTGCTGAAGCGCGAGCTTCAGGACCGGCTGGCGATTGAAGAGGCGACAGCATGAGCGACGACGACCTGCGCGGCCTGCAACTCCGGTCGCTGCTCGCGGCGGACGGCACGCTGACGCTTTCGCTGGCGGAGGTCGAGGTCGGCGAGCCCGCGCCCGACGAAGTGGTGGTGCGGGTCGAGGCGACGCCGATCAACCCGTCCGACCTCGGCTTGCTGCTCGGCCCGGCGGACCTGTCGACGCTGATCGCCGGGGGCACGGCGGAGCGACCGGTGCTGACCGCGGACTTACCGCCGGGTGCGCTGACAGGCGGGTTGCTCGCGCGCGTGGGGCTGTCGATGCCGGTCGGCAACGAGGGCGCGGGCACCGTCATCCGCGCGGGGGTCGACGCGCGGGCGCTGCTGGGGCGCCGCGTCGGGATGCTCGGCGGCGCGATGTACGCGACGCTCCGCCGCCTGCCCGCGCGCGACTGCATCGCCTTGCCCAAGGGCGCGAGCGCGGCGGACGGCGCGTCGATGTTCATCAATCCGCTGACCGCGCTGGCGATGCTGGAGACGATGCGCGTCGAGGGGCACAGCGCGCTCGTCCACACCGCGGCGGCGTCGAACCTCGGGCTGATGCTCAACCGCCTCTGCCTCGCCGACGGCGTGCCGCTGGTCTGCATCGTGCGCGGGGAAGCCCAGGCGGCGGCGTTGCGGGCCGAAGGCGCTGCGCACGTCGTCAACAGCGCCGCGCCCGACTTCCGCGCCGCGCTGACCGAGGCGGTGGCGGCGACCGGCGCGACGCTGGCCTTTGACGCGGTCGGCGGCGGCGAGCTGGCGAGCACCATCCTCCACGCGATGGAGGACGCCGCCAGCCGCGGCGCGGCGTACAGCCGCTATGGCTCGGCGACGCACAAGCAGGTCTATCTATACGGCGGGCTCGACACCGGCCCGACGCTGATCGACCGCGGCTATGGCATGGCGTGGGGCATCGGCGGGTTCCTGGTGACCAATTTCCTCGCGCGGGCGGGCGCGGAGACCGTGGAGCGGCTGCGGGCCCGGGTCGCGCGCGAGCTGCTGACCACCTTTGCCAGCCGCTACACCGACACGATCTCGCTGCGTGACGTGTTCGATCCGGCGATCGTGGCGGAGTATGTGCGCCGCGCGACCGGGCGGAAGTATTTGATCGACCCGACGCGATAACCCGCACGCCAGTGGCAATGCCGAGCGGAGCCGCTATGCTCGCGAGCAACGCGGACACAGCCGCGACCGGGGGGAGAGCGTATGGCGGGTACCGCGACGGACATGATGGGCCGCACGGCGGGCTATCGCCGGCTGGTGCTGACGCTGCTGGTGGTCGCGTATACGCTCAACTTTGTCGACCGCACGATCATCGCCTCGATCGGGCAGGCGATCAAGGCGGACCTGAAGCTGACGGACACGCAGTTGGGGCTGCTCGGCGGGCTTTATTTCGCGCTGTTTTACACACTGCTCGGTCTGCCGCTGGCGCGGCTGGCGGAGCGGGCGTCGCGGGTCAACATTATCGCGGGCGCGATCCTGCTCTGGTCCGCCTTCACCGCCCTGTGCGGTACCGCCGGGAGCTACGCGACGCTCGCCTTCTACCGGTTCGGCGTCGGCGTCGGCGAGGCTGGGCTGTCGCCGCCCGCACATTCACTGCTCAGCGACCAGTATCCGCCCGAGCGGCGCGCATCGGCGCTGTCGGTCTATTCGCTGGGGGTGCCGATCGGCTCGCTGGTCGGGGCGGTGGCGGGCACGTACCTGGCGCAGCGTTATGGCTGGCGGGTCGCGTTCATGGCGTTGGGGCTGCCCGGCGTGCTGGTCGCGCTTGCGATCCGCGCGCTGGTCAAGGAGCCCGCGCGGGGCGGGTCGGAGCCCGGTGCGCGCCCCGCTGTCGCCCCGCCGCCGCTGTCGTGGGGGCACGAACTACGCGAGACGGGGGCGGTGGCGCGGCTGTTGCTCGCGCGCTGGCCGGTGCTCAACATGGTGCTCGGCGTCACGTTGGTGTCGTTCGCGGGCTACGGCGGCGGACAGTTCATCATCCCATACTGGATCCGCGCCTTCGGCCTCAGCGTCGCGCAGGCGGGCGCGGTGGTGGGTCTGGTGGGGTCGGGCAGCCAGATGATCGGGGTACTGGTGGGCGGCCCGCTCGCCGACCGGCTCGCGCGGAGCGGCGCGGCACGCTGGTACGGGCTGGTGCCCGCGCTCGGCGCGCTGCTCGCCTACCCGTTCATCGTTGGCGTCTTTACCGCCCCGACGTGGCGGACGGCGGCGATCTGGCTCGCGTTTCCGGGCATCTTCTCCTACGCCTATATGGGTCCGACCTATGGCGTGGTGCAGAACGCGGTCCCGCCCGCACGGCGAGCGACCGCGACGGCGGTGCTGTTCCTGGTCCTCAACCTGTTCGCGCTCGGTGGCGGGCCGCCGATCACCGGCTGGGTGATCGATCATCTCGGCGCGTTCCACTTCGTGCACCCGGACGCACCCGGCTTTGGCGCGGGGGTGGGAGGGCTGTGGCGCGCAGATGCGCGCGCGTTTGGGCTAGCCTGCCCGGGGGGCGCCGGGCCTACGGGCGCGGGAGCGACGCGCGACGCGGCCTGCAAGGCGGCGGTACTGCTCGCCACGCGGCAGGGGGAGCTGATCGCCTATGGTGTTTCGCTGTGGGGCGCGCTGCACTTCGCCATCGCCTCGTTCGGGCTAAGCAGCGCGCTGGCGACCGCGCGGCGCGCGCGCGGTGAGGACGCTTGAGTATCTTCGCTCCGGACGCGGGACCCTTCGCGCCTCCGCGCGTTCTGCCCCACTGACCGCGACAGGAGTTCAAGCCATTTCCAGCGCCTTCATGTTCGCCACCGGCGTCGAGAACAGCGTGCCCACCATCAACAACGGCCGCACCCGCGTCGACGAGATGGATGTGTGCGGCCATTACAAGCGCTGGCGCGAGGATTTCCACCTCGTCGAGGAGATGGGCATCCGCCACCTCCGCTACGGACCGGCCATCCACAAGACCTGGCTCGGCGTCGGCAAGTACGACTGGTCGTTTGCGGACGAGACCTATGCCGAGCTGATGCAGCGCAACATCGCGCCGATCACCGACCTTTGCCATTTCGGCGTGCCCGACTGGATCGGTAACTTCCAGAATCCGGATTTTCCCGAACTGTTCGCGGTCTATGCTCGCGCGTTCGCGGAACGGTTTCCGTGGGTGCAGCTCTACACGCCCGTCAACGAGATGTATATCTGCGCGATGTTCTCCGCCCGCTACGGCTGGTGGAACGAACAGATGTCGGACGACCAGTCGTTCGTCACCGCATTGAAGCACATCGTCAAGGCGAACGTACTGGCGATGCAGTCGATCCTGCAGGTCCGTCCGGACGCGATCTTCATTCAGAGCGAGTCATCCGAGTATTTCCACGCCGAGAACCCTGCCGCGATCGCGCCCGCCGAGCTGTTCAACTCGATGCGGTTCCTGTCGCTCGACCTGAACTATGGTCGTCGCGTCGATTCGGAGATGTACGAATATCTGTTTGACAACGGAATGACCCGAGAGGAGTACCATTTCTTCCTCGGCAACCGGCTCAAGCAGCATTGCATCATGGGCAATGATTATTACGTCACCAACGAGCATCTCGTCTCCGCGGATGGCAGCACCCGGTCGTCGGGAGAGATGTTTGGATATTCGGATATTACCCGTCAGTATCATGCGCGCTATTCGCTCCCGGTGATGCACACGGAGACCAACCTCAACCAGGGGCCGCTCGGAACCGAGGCGGTCGACTGGCTGCGGAAGGAATGGGCCAACGTCCTGCGAGTGCGCAACGAGGGTGTGCCGATCGTGGGCTTTACCTGGTACTCGCTGACCGACCAGATCGACTGGGACAGCGCGCTTCGGGAGCAGAACGGACACGTCAACCCGCTCGGCCTTTACGACCTCGACCGGAATATTCGTCCGGTCGGGCAGGCGTACAAGCAATTGATCGCCGATTGGCAATATGTATTGCCGACCCAGAGTATCTGCCTGACGGTGCCGGTAGTGTTGCCGCAAGAAGCAGAAGAAGCGTTTGCGCTCCGGCAACGCGCGCGGGCGAAGACACGGATGAAGCGGGCGAGCTCGGTGCCCATGAACCAGGAAGGGGCGATCGAATGACGGACAAACGGTTGAGCGGCAGGGTGGCGATCGTCACCGGCGCGGCGAGCGGCATCGGCGCGGCCATCGCGGCGCGCTTCTCGGACGAGGGTGCCAACGTGGTAATCGCGGACCTCCACCAGGATGCGGCCGATGCGGCGGCGGCCAAGCTGACCGGCGCAATCGGCTTCGCGTGCGACGTCGGCGACGAGGCGCAGGTGGAGGCTTGCTGCAAGACGGCGCTCGATAAATGGGGTCGAATCGACACGATCGTCAACAATGCGGGCATGATGCTGTTCAAGACACTGGCCGAGTGGACGGCGGACGACTGGCTTCGCGTGCTGCATGTCGACCTGCTTGGCGCGGGGTTCTTCACCAAACAGGCGTTTCTGCACTTCGGCGACAAAGGGGGTTCGCTGGTCAACATCGCAAGCGTCCACGCGCAGGCGACCACCGCCAACATCGCGCCCTATTCGGCAGCCAAGGCGGCGCTGCTGTCGCTGACCCGGACGACCTCGATCGAGGGGCGCGACAAGCACATCCGCGCCAATTCGATCCTGCCCGGCGCGATCGACACGCCGATGCTGTGGGAAAACCCGAACCTCAAATCGGGCGCGGAGACGCTCGACCCCAAGGACGTCGGCAAGCCCGAGGACATCGCGGCGGCGGCGGCGTTCCTCGCCAGCGACGACGCCAAATTCATCACCGGCGCGGCGCTGGCGGTGGATGGGGGGCGGCTAGCGAAGTTGTAGGGAGAGAAGCCAGATGCCTAATCGTCACCCCGGGATTTGACCCCGGGTGATGCTTTTTCCCACGTAGAGAATCAGCGGGACCTCGGATCAAGCCCAAGGTGACGAAGAAGGTCGGACCTAGAGCGCTCCCATATCGATCGAGAACCGGTACTTCACATCGCCATGCACCATCCGGTCATACGCAGTGTTGATCTCGTCGATCGGAATCACCTCCACATCGGCGGTCAGCCCGTGCTCGTGGCAGAAGTCGAGCATCTCCTGCGTCTCACGGATGCCGCCGATCAGCGATCCGGCCAGCGCACGGCGGCCGAACACCAGCGTGCCGGTCTGGAGCGGCTTGTGCGGCGACTCAGGCACGCCGAGCAGCACCATCGTCCCGTCGCGCTTGAGCAACGAGAGGTACGGGTCGAGATCGAGGGGCGCGGCGACGGTATTGAGGATCAGGTCATAGCTTCCCGCCTCGCGCGCCATCGCGTCCGCGTCGCGCGATACCACCGCATCGCGCGCACCGAGCCGCAATGCATCGTCGCGCTTGCCGGGCGAGGTGGTGAACACGGTGACGTCCGCGCCCATCGCCGCCGCGATCTTCACCCCCATATGGCCCAGCCCGCCGAGCCCGACCACGCCCACCTTCTGCCCCGGCCCGACCTTCCAGTGGCGCAGCGGCGAGTAGGTGGTGATCCCCGCGCAGAGCAGCGGCGCGACCGCGGCGAGGTCCTCGTCCGCGTGCGACACCTTGAGCACGAAGTCCGCGTCGACGACGATGTGGTTCGAATAGCCGCCGAACGTATGCCCGCCCAGCGCCTTGTCCGGGCCGTTATAGGTGCCGACGAAGCCGGTGCCGGTGCAATATTGCTCGTCGCCCTCGCGGCACGACGGGCAGACGCGGCAGGAGTCGACCATGCAGCCGACCCCGACCGTGTCGCCGACCGCGAACCGGTCGACCTCGTCGCCGACCGCGGTGACGCGCCCGACGATCTCGTGCCCGGGCACGCACGGGTAATTGGTGCCGCCCCATTCGCTCCTGACGGTATGGACGTCCGAGTGGCAGACGCCGCAGAACAGGATGTCGAGCGCGACATCGCGCGGCCCCGGCGCGCGCCGCTCGAAGCTGAACGGGGCGAGCGGGGTGTGCGCGTCGTGCGCGGCGTAGCTTTGGGCGGTGGTGGTCATCGTCTGTCCTTCAGGCGAGCGTCAGGCCGACGTCGACATTGCCGCGCGTCGCGTTCGAGTACGGGCAGACCTCGTGCGCGGCGTGGATCAGCCGCTCGGCCGCGTCGCGTTCGACGCCGGGCAGTGAGACGGTGAGGTCGGCGGTGATGCCATAGCCGCCCTCGGAACGCGGGCCGAAGCCGATCTGGGCGGAGACCGTCGCATCCGCGGGGACGCGCACGCCCTCCTTGCCCGACACCGCCTTCATCGCGCCGAGGAAGCACGCGGAATAGCCGGCGGCGAACAGCTTTTCGGGGTTCGCGCCGACCCCGCCGGGGCCGCCCATCTCCTTGGGGACGACCAGATGCACATCGACAGAGCCGTCGTCGGA
>CAXSEO010000116.1:0-7034 GCA_964235525.1 uncultured Sphingomonas sp.
AAGGGGAGAGGGAGAAGGAGGCTCACGGCCTGGTGAACCCGAAGCGCGCGAAGACGACCCGCACCTCGGGGCCGAGCAGGAAGCGGCGGAACGCTTCCCCCTCCCCGCTCCCGCCCTTCAACCGCGCGAGCGGGTAGCGGATCGGCTCGTGCGAGGCGGCGGGGAACACGCCGACGACGCGCACCGTCGTCGAGGCGCGCGCATCGGTGGCATAGACGATGCCGAACGGCGCGGCCCCGCGCTCGACCAGCGCCAGCGCGGCGCGGACATTCTCGGCGCGGACGACGTGCGACGCCACCGCGGGCCAGGCACCAAGCTTCTCCAGCGCCGCCTTGCCGTACCGCCCCGCCGGCACCGCGCCCGGGTCCGCCATCGCCACCGGCCCGCGTGCGAGCGGGGCGAGGCCTGCGGGAGTGAACGTGACGCGCGCCCGACTCGCGGCGGGGGCGACCAGCACCAGCTCATTCCCCGCCACGTCCGCGCGCGTACCCGGCGCGAGCAGGCCGTGGCGGGCGAGGTCGTCCATCCACTCCTCGTCCGCCGAGACGAACAGGTCGGCGGGTGCGCCCGCCTCGATCTGCCGCGCGCCCGCCGACGAGGCGGCGAAGGAGAGCAGCGGGCGCGGGTGGCCGTGCTTCGCCCAGCTGTCGGCAGCGGCGGTCAGCGCCTCGCGCATACTGGCGGCGGCGAGCACGACCGGCGCCCGGGTCTGCGCCGCGACCGGATCAGCGAGCCCCGCCACCAGCGCGAGCAGCACCCGACCCCTCACTCCGCGCTCACCGTCTGCACCCGCCCGCTGCGCTGGAGCTTGCCCCAGCCAACCTGTGGACCGCGCACCGCCTGCGTCAGCGCCTTGAGCACGACGTAATACATCACCTGCCGATAGCCGACCCGCTGCGGCACCAGCAGCCACAGCAGCCGCCACCGCTCACGCCGCTCGAGCGCGAAGGCGATGAACGCCGCCAGCAGATCGATCGCGGTGAACACCAGCCAATAGGTCAGCATCTTTTCGACATCGTGCTGGGTTTGCGCCCAGCCATGCGCCTCGACCGCGTAATAGGTGCCAACGAAGCTGACCAGCAGCGCGAAGTCGATGATCGGCGAGATCGCGGCGAGCACGATCTGGAACAGGATCGCCTGCGGCAGGCCGATGAACGCGAGCCCGCGCGGGCGACCGTTGAAGATGATGCTGCCGTGCTTCCACAGGCATTGCAGCGTCCCGAACGCCCAGCGGAACCGCTGCTTGGCGAGCCCGCGCAGCGTCTCCGGCGCCTCGGTCCAAGCGACCGCATATTGGTCGTAGCGCACGCGCCAGCCCGCGCGCTGGATCGCGATGGTGAGGTCCTGGTCCTCCGCCAGCGTGTCGTCGGGGTAGCCGCCGACCGAGCGGATCGCCTCCAGCCGCCACGCGCCCACCGCGCCCGGGACGACCGTCATCGCGTTGAGCCGCGCCAGCGCGCGCCGCTCGAGGTTCTGCGCGGTGATGTATTCGAGCGCCTGCCATTTGGTGACGAGGTTGACGCGGTTGCCGACCTTGGCGTTGCCCGCCACCGCGCCGAGCGACGGGTCCGCGAACCAGCGCGCGAGCCGCGCGATCGTGGTGGGCGTGAACTGCGTGTCGGCGTCGAGCGCGATCACCACCGGGCTGGTCACCAGCTCCAGCGCGCGGTTGAGCGCGCGCGCCTTGCCGCCATTCTCCAGCGTCAGCAGCCGCACGCGCGGTTCGTCCGCGAACGCGGTGCGGACCACCTCGCTGGTGCGGTCGGCGGAGCCGTCGTCGATTACGATCACCTCCAGCCGCACGTCCTGGCTGGCGAGCACGCCCCTCACCGCGCGCTCGATCACGCGCTCCTCGTTGAAGGCGGGGATCATCACCGTCACGAACCGGTCGGGGTCGATCGGCGGGAACACCTCGTGGATCTCGCGCCGCGCCTGGATCAGCGCCAGCGCGGACAGGATCAGCGCGCGTAGGATGCCAACGGTGATCGCGAACAGGAACAGCCAGCGAAGGAAGATGACGATCGCGCCCAGCGCGCTGAACAGGAACAGGTTCCACTCCGCCGTCGCCCGGTCGCCGGGCGAGAGCACCGGCATCGTCTCGCCACGGCTATAACCGGCCAGGCTCGATACGGGAACGAACCGGTAGCCAAGCGCGCGCAGCCGCTCGATGATGATCGGTAATGCCGCAACCGTCTGCGACCGATCACCGCCGCCGTCGTGAAGCAGGATGATGTTGCGGCTGCAATCGGTCGGCGGGCTGGGGATGTTGCAGTCGGGGGGGCCGGTCGTGGCCTGCTCGACCGTCTCGTCGACGATCGTGTCCACCCCGGGGCGCTTCCAGTCGCCCGGGTCGACGTGCAGCCCAATCGAGACGTAGCCGCGCTGCTGCGCCATCAGCGCGGGGCCGATTTCGTCCGCGGTGCTGGGTTCGGCGTCCCCGAAATAGGGCGCGCGGAACAGGCGGAACGATCGGCCGGTGAACGCCTGGAACAGCCGCTGGTTGGTGTTGAGCTCGAATCGAACCTCGTTCGGGCCCGCATTGGCGAGGTTGGGATGCGTATAGGTGTGACTCCCCACCTCGTGCCCCTCCCCGACTTCGCGCTGGAGCAGGCCGCGGTTGGTCAGCGCATTCTCACCGATAACGAAGAACGTGCCCGGCACATGCTCGCGCTTGAGCACGTCGAGCACCTGCGGCGTCCAGGTCGGATCGGGACCGTCGTCGAAGGTGAGCGCGACCTCCTTGGGGCGATAGCCGGTACGGTCGACCTCGTACGGCGAAGGGAGCCGGTCGAAGCGCACATCGGTAATCATGCCGTCCGTGGCGGCCGCGACCCGGCGGACGCCCGTCACCGGCTCGCTGGCGATCTTGAGGATCTCGCCCGCGCCCTCGATGTCGACGTTGAGCCCGGCGGGGATGTCGCCGATCACGCCCGGCGCGGGGAGCGGGCGGTGGTTGCGCCCGAACACCGACCACAGCCCCGGGTCCTCCGACCCCAGCCGCCACAGCGCCACCGCCTTGACCCCCGACGCCTGGAGGAAGTGCAGCTCGTTATAGGCGGATGCGGCATCGAGCAGCCAGATCGTGTGGCGGCTGTCGCCCTCCTGATACGCGAACACGCTGTTGCCGCTCTGGCGGTCGAACGAAGGCATTGCCCCCGAATCGCTTGCCGCCTGCCACCCTTCCTCGACCGTGATCGGGTCGGCCGCGCCGTCGTGCCAATCATAGCCATAGCCGCCGATCGCGACCACCAGCTTGGAGCGCGGGATGCCGCGCGCGGCGAGCGCCACCGCGCGCGCGAACCACGCCTGCGACGCGATCGGCCCCGCCTCGCCCGACGGCTCGTGCTCGTCATAGCTCATCAGGAACAGTCGATCGACCACCCGCGCATAGGCGGGCAGGTCCCACCCCTCGTCCGCGACCGGTGCCGCGATCGACAGCGCCCAGCCATGCGGCGCGAATCGCGCATGCGCCTCGCGCAGGAACTCGCGATAGTCGGCGTGCGCGGTCGGTGGGAGCTCCTCGAAATCGAAACACGCCCCCGCCGCCCCGTTCGCCTGCAGCCAGGGCACCAGCCTGTCGAGGAACGCGGTGCGCCCACGCCGGTCGGCGAGGAAGGCGGCGATGTCCTGCCCGTTGAACTCACCGTTCGCCACGTTCTGGATTGTCGGCATCAGCAGCGGGCGGCGCACCGCACCGTTGATCACCGCGCGGCCGATCGTGTCCTTGAACACAACGACGTGGTGGTCCGGCCCGGCGATCGAGACCCAGACGGGGAGCACCCAGTCGAGCTGGTCGATGTGCCGCTTCAGCGATGCCGCGCTATTCTCGTCCCACGGCACATGAAAGGCGATGGCGAGCGCGTCGTTGCGCGCGGCGGTCGCCTTGGCGCCGCCTCCGAACAGCATCCGCGTGTAATAGTCGAGCCCGCGCCGGGTACGGCGGAACAGGCTGTCATGCGGTGGCGGCAATCCCTTCATCGCCGCGTGCTCGGTGACGACGGGCAGCAGCGGTGCGCTCGGAACGGCGCCGATCGACACCACGAAGATCGCGGTCGCGAGCACCAGCAGCGCGACGAACGCCACCACCGCCAGCCGGAACCGCCGCCGCCGCCGCCCGGACGGATCGAAGAAAACGGAATGGTCGGCCATCCCTCACGCCTCTGCCACGGGGGCGCGGCACCGGCAATGCGGGAGCGAGTGAGAAACGGCGGGCGATCTAGTGATCGGTGCTCACTTCAGGCGGGGAAACGCATACCCGCCGTAAAACCGGTCTTCGATGTCGTTGAGCGTTGGTGCCCTGATCGCGTGCGCCTCGTTACCCCAAGTCACCAACGTGAGGTCCGTTCGCCAATTCGCCATGTGCGACCAGTCAAGGGTGCTCCCGCCGCGTATTCCCCGACGGACGCGGAACTGACTGGCGATGCTACCCAGCGGGTACACCGTGCCGTTAGGATCATAGGCATGGGGTGGTCGATGCGGGTTTACGACAACCCAGTGGCGGTTGTTGAAGGTTGCGGTGTTCCCGCCGGTGATCAGGCTCGAATCGATCTGCAGCACGATGAAGTGCTGCGGCCAGTAGTTCATCAAAGCCACGAAATCGGACAACGGCTTCTTCATCACGCCCATCGACATACAGTCGAAGGTCGGGGTCGAGCCGACCGCCGCGAACCAGTTCTTGACCACCCAGGGGTAAGAGATCGCCTTGGCCATGTCGTTCGGGGTCGCGCCACCGCCGAGAACCAAGGACGGCCGGGTCGACACGCTGAGCGAGGCCATTGTCATCCAGTCGAGTTCAGAGATCGACTCGTTTTGCGGGGCAGCAGCGTGTGCGCGCTGGATTGTGCCCATCGAGGCGACCGTGGTCGGATCGTTGTCGACCTCCATCGACCCGACTCTATAGGCGGCGTACCTCCACAAACCGATGGCATAGGCGGCATATAGATCGGGGCGATCTTCCAGCAGGCAGTAGAGGAATGCGGCTGGCCCACAGTAACTGGTCGACACTTGCGCCGGCTCGGCCGGTCCGGTCAACCGCGCCGATAACTGCGCGGCGAAAGCGTCGCGCCCGATTGTCCAGCCTTGGGGGCTGCGCTGCGCCGCTTGCAACTCAAGCGGCGTCGGCGGCCGGCGGCCTATCAACGCGGGGTGACCATCGGCGCGGAACCGATGAACGAGGTGTTGCGCCGCGAGGAGGCGGGCGGGATTTCTGGTCGTCATCGCGGCTTCTCCGCTTGCTCGAAGCGCAGGTCGCGCTCGTGCGCCATCCGCATCCCGTTTGAGAGGTTGATGATCGCCAGCGCCAGCGACGCGCAGCCCAGTACCGATATGCCCACCCATAGCGCACCGCGTCCGGCGCGCGAGCCGCCCGGCCCCGGTGCATACGCCAGCACTCCCGCGGGCGCCTCGCCGAACCGGTTCGCCCCCCTCGCCCCGGGGCGAAGCAACAGCACGGCGGCGACCAGCAGCGCGAGTATCTGCAAGGCGGGCATCAACCAGCGCGGGTCATAGGCCAGCGTCGTTGGCGTGATCGCGATCGGCGGTGCGACGAGCACGACGGCGACCGCGAGGCCCCACGCTCCCCGCCACCCCGTGTCGTGGAGGCGCCTCGCCGCCTCGGCCGCGAACCACGCCAGCAGCGCTCCAAGCGCAGCACCGGCAAATACGTAGGTGATCATCTCGCCCCACTCGAGCGCCCACACGCCGGCTCGGCACGCGCACCCCATTGCGACGGCGACAAGCGCAAAGCGGATCGGCCCGACCCGACCGGAGGACGAGAAGATCACGCGTCATCCCCCATCCTGAGCGCGGCGATGAATGCCTCCTGCGGGATGCTGACCGACCCATATTCGCGCATCCGCTTCTTGCCCTCCTTCTGCTTGTCGAGCAGCTTCTTCTTGCGGCTGATGTCGCCGCCATAGCATTTGGCGGTGACGTCCTTGCGAAGCGCGGCGATGGTCTCGCGGGCGATCACCTTGCCGCCGATCGCGGCCTGGATCGGAATCTTGAACAGGTGGCGCGGGATCAGCTCCTTCAACCGCTCGCACATGCCGCGCCCGCGCGCCTCGGCGGTGCCGCGGTGGACGATCATCGACAGCGCGTCGACGGGCTCGGCGTTGACCAGCACGCTCATCTTGACGAGGTCGCCCTCGCGATAGCCGATCTGGTGATAGTCGAAGCTGGCATAGCCCCGACTGATGCTCTTCAGCCGATCGTAGAAGTCGAACACCACCTCGTTGAGCGGCAACTCATAGGTGGCCTGCGCGCGACCGCCGACATAGGTCAGGTTCTTTTGGATGCCGCGCCGGTCCTGGCACAGTTTCAGGATCGAGCCGAGATACTCGTCGGGCACATAGATCGTCGCCTCGATCCACGGCTCGGCGATGCTCTCGATCCGGCTGGGGTCGGGCATGTCGGCAGGATTGTGGAGCTCGAGATGGCCCGCGCCATGCGTCAGCTCGATCTCGTACACTACGGAAGGCGCGGTGGTGATCAGGTCGAGGTCGTATTCGCGGGTCAGCCGCTCCTGGATGATCTCCAGATGCAGGAGGCCCAGGAACCCGCAGCGGAAGCCAAAGCCGAGCGCGGCACTGGTCTCGGTCTCGAAGGTGAAGCTCGCGTCGTTGAGCCGCAATTTGCTGATGCTCTCGCGCAACTTCTCGAACTCGGCGGCGTCGACGGGGAACATCCCGCAGAACACCACCGGCTGGACTTCCTTGAACCCCTCCAGCGCCTGAGCCGCCGGGCGTTTGGCGTCGGTGATCGTGTCGCCGACGCGGGTCTGCGCGACCTCCTTGATCTGCGCGGTGATGAAGCCGACCTCGCCCGTCGCCAGCTCGGTCAGCTGCTCGATCTTGGGGCGGAAGCAGCCGACGCGGTCGACCAGATGCATGGTGCCGGTCTGCATGAACTTAATCTGCTGACCCTTGCGGAGCACCCCGTCGATCACCCGCACCAGGATCACCACACCCAGATACGGGTCGTACCAGCTGGCGACCAGCATCGCCTTGAGCGGCGCGTCCGCGTCGCCATGAGGT
>CAXSEO010000117.1:0-7032 GCA_964235525.1 uncultured Sphingomonas sp.
AGCGTCTCGTCGAGCCACGTGCGGTAGAAATCGTTGCCAAGGTCGTAGTGCGCGGCGATGTTGCGCCGTGCGCCGGGCCGGTGGTTGCGGCGGAGCAGATGCCCGACGCGGGCGGCGACCCGCGTGACGCCTCCCGCCCGCGCCGTGTCGCCGAGCGAGCGTGCGTTGCGGACGAACAGGTCGAACAGCGGCACCGGGTCAGGGCTCGACCAGTCACCCGCTTCCCATGCCTCGTACCAACCGACCGACCCTTGCGTCGCCAGCCGGACCAGCGAGCGCCAGCGGTGGAGCGTGACGATCGCGAGCGGCCCCTCTGCGCGTCCGCCGAGCCGCCGCCGCGTCCCGTCCGGGAGCGCCGCCTCGATCGCCCCGTGCGTCAGCCCCGCATCGATGCGGTCGAGCAGGCGGTGGAACGGGGCGGCGACCGCGCGTCGCCGCCACGGGACCGCCCTCGTTTCCACTCGCCACCCCGCGTTCATCGCGCGCCCTGTCGCAGCCGCGCCGCCCCGGCGCAACTAAGGTGTGTACAGCGCGCCGACCGCCGCCAGCGCGCGCTCGCGCCCCTCGCGGTGGCCGATGATCTTTGCCGGGTAGCCGGCGGGACGTGCGCCATGCGGGTCGGGATCGTGGATCGCGGGGTCGGGCACGTCCGCCAGCTCGGGCACCCAGCGGCGGATGTAATCGCCCGCGCCGAACTTCTCCGATTGGGTCAGCGGGGCCATGATGCGGCTGAACGCGTTTGGATCGGTCCCTGTCCCGGCGATCCACTGCCAGTTGACCGAGTTGTTGCCGTAATCCGCGTCGACCAGCGTGTCCCAGAAAAAGTCCCACCCGCGCCGCCAGTCGATCAGCAGGTGCTTCACGAGAAACGACGCGGTGATCATCCGCACGCGGTTGTGCATCCAGCCGGTCGCCCAGAGCTGGCGCATCCCCGCGTCGACAATCGGATAGCCGGTGCGACCGCGCTGCCAGGCCCGCAGGTCAGCGTCCGCTTCTGCGCCGGTGCGCCAGGCGAGCCGGTCGAACCGCGCCTTGCCGTGTCGCTCGGCATAGTCGGGCAGCGCTTGGCCGAGCGCCTGCGTGAAGTCGCGCCAGGCCAGCTCCTTGCGGAACTTCTCGGCGGCGGCGTGGCCCTCGACAGCGTGCCACACCTGCGCGGGGCTGATCTCGCCGAAGTGGAGGTGCGGCGACAGGCGCGACGTGCCCTCCTCGGCGGGCAGGTTGCGCTGTTCTTCGTACAGGTCGACGCGGTCGGCAAAGGCGCGGACCTTCTTCGCCGCCCGCGTCTCGCCGACGATCCAGTCGAAGCCGGTCGACCAGTCGGGCTTGGTCGGAAGCAGCGCCCAGTTGGCGAGGTCGTCCGACGCGGGCCAGGTCGCGGGCGCGTCGACGCGCTCGGGCGCGGGAAGCGGCGCGGGCGGCGGCAGCTTCGCCTGCAGCGCGTTCCAGAATGGGGTATAGATGCGAAACGGCTGGCCCGAGCCGTTCACCACCTCGCGCAGGGGCGCGAGCGTGTTGCCGTCATGCAGCCGCAGCCGGTCGCCAAGCGCGCGCTCCGCCTCCAGCCACCACGGCTCATGGTGGCGCAGCGCATGGACCTCGCCCGCGCCCGTTTCGTCCATCAGCCGCGCGAGCACCTCCGCCGCGCGCCCGCGCCGCAGGATCAACCGCGACCCGACCGCCTCCAGCTCGCGAGCGAGGCTCGCGAGTGAGTGGTGCAGCCACCACCGCTGCGCCCCGCCGATCCGGTAGCGCGGCGGCGGCGTCTCGTCGTCAAGAACGTACACCGGGATGACCGGCCCCGCCGCAACCGCCGCCGCGAGCGCGGGCTGGTCGGCGAGTCGGAGGTCTTGGCGGAACCAGAGGAGAGTGGGAGCAGGCACCCCTGCCCTACGCCCGCCCGTTCGCGCGGTTCCCGGTCACATCAGATGCGGCTGCTTGTCGACCTGCCAGGTCTGGCCTTGGCTGAGCAGCTTCTGGAGTTTGGGTCGTTTGCCGACGCTCGCCTGCCGGTTCTGCTCGACGACAGCGCTCTCGAACGTCGGCGCGGGGTCGTCGTATAGGGTTCCCAATGCCATCGGGAACGCGCCGAAGGGCATCTCAACGAGCAGATGCGCGACCGTGCGGTTAGTGACGTCGTGGACGAGCACGCCCGCCGCCTGCCAATCTCCGTCCGCCACGTCGACCACCTTCAGCTGGAGCCGCTCAGTGTCGAGCGCCAGCCCTTGCGCGCCGCCGCCGAACAACAATGGCTTGTCGTCCTCGCACCATAACTGCGCGTGCGCGGCGTTGGCGCGTTCGGTAAAGGGCGCGAACACATCGTCATTATAGACGATGCAGTTCTGGTAGATTTCGACAAACCCCGTCCCCTTGTGCGCGTGCGCCGCCTTCAGCACCTCGGGCAGACGTTTGTGCACGTCGATCCCGCGCGCCACGAACCGCGCGCCCGCGCCAAGCGCGAAAGCGCAGGCGTTGGCGGGGCGATCGACCGAGCCGAGCGGCGTCGACGGCGTGCGCGTGCCGATCCGCGAGGTGGGCGAATATTGCCCCTTGGTCAGCCCGTAGATCTCGTTGTTGAACAATAGAACCTGGCAGTCGAGGTTGCGGCGCAGCAGGTGCATCGTGTGGTTGCCGCCGATGCTCAGCGCGTCGCCGTCGCCGGTGATGATCCATACGTCGAGCTCGGGATTGGCGAGCTTCACCCCCGTCGCCACCGCCGGCGCGCGGCCGTGAATGGTGTGGAAGCCGTAAGTCTCCATATAGTAGGGGAACCGGCTGGAGCAGCCAATCCCCGACACGAACACCGTGTTCTCCGGCCGCCCGCCGATCTCGGGCATGGTGCGCTGCACCGCCTTGAGGATGGCGTAGTCCCCACAACCGGGGCACCAGCGCACCTCCTGGTCGGTCTCCCAATCCTTGGGCTTGGAGGTGAAGGGGGTCATGTCGTTCATCTGATCAGCTCAACTTACTGGTGAATACCATACGCTTCGGTCGTCATCGACACCCTATGCTCGATGTCGATGAAGCTACCTAACACTGCTATCTTGCCGGGTTGATCGACAAGCCCACGAACCTGATAGGAAATGGGAAACTGATTTCCCACAAGCTCGCCTTTGATCGTAAGCTGTATATTCGCGTCGCAGCTAACGCGCTTGTCTTGCGCATCGTGAGCACCCGCTGACACCTCTGACAATTCGAACTTGACCGCCCTAAGCTGCCTCAGATACTCGTCGGACTCGGAAGGATATTCGGGCAGGACAGCCAATCGGATTATTCCGACCACATCAGCAGAGCCGCAAGCTTTAGGGTCACCCGTCGAAACCAGATCGTAGGTCGTCAACGGCGCACGATGACACGCCGCCGCAAATAGAACAAACACTGTCGGCGGCACCAAGATTCGCGCCTTCATAGTACCGACTGCGGCGAGCGGTGGTCGGCGTGCAGCGAGCCATCGTCATACCCGGCCACCGGATCAGGAAGCTGTGTCCGATCCGCCGGCAGCTCCTCCAACACCCGACCCTCGCCGAAATACGCGCCGATCGCGGCCTCGATCTCGGCGATGCGAAAGGGCTGACCGCTCACCTTGTTGAGCGGGCGGGCGTCGACGAGAAACTGGTCGCGCAGCACCGTCTTGAGCTGGCCGGTGTTCATCTCGGGCACGAGGATGTGCTCGTAACCCTTGAGCAATGCGCCGAGATTCGCCGGCATCGGCCAGATGTGGCGGATGTGGATATGGGCGACATCCAGCCCGCGCCGCCGCGCACGTCGCACAGCTTGATGGATGGGGCCGAAGGTGGACCCCCAGCCGATGATCGCCAGCTTGCCGCTTGCCTCGCCCAGCTCGACCTGCTGGTCGGGCACGTCGACGCCGAGCACCTTGTCGCGGCGCACGTCCGTCATCTCCTGATGGTTGGCGGGCGAATAGTCGATGTTGCCCGTCCCCGCCTTTTTCTCGATCCCCCCGATGCGGTGGAGCAGCCCGGGCGTGCCCGGCTTCACCCATGGTCGCGCGAGCTTGCTGTCGCGCGCATAGGGGCGAAACCCGCCCTCGGGCACCTCATCCAGGAACTCGGTCGGAAACGGCGCATACGCGCTCATGTCCGGCACGCGCCACGGCTCGGCGGCGTTGGCGATATAGCCGTCGGTGAGCAGCATCACCGGCGTCATGTAGCGCACCGCGATCCGCACCGCCTCGATCGCGACGTCGAAACAATCCGCCGCCGATCGCGCGGCAAGCACCGGCATTGGCGCGTCGCCGTTGCGACCGTACACCGCCTGATACAGGTCCGACTGTTCGGTCTTGGTCGGCAACCCGGTCGATGGTCCGCCGCGCTGCGAGTTGACGATCACCAGCGGCAGCTCGGTCATGATCGCCAGCCCCATCGCCTCGCCCTTGAGCGCGATGCCCGGGCCGGAGGAGGAGGTGACGCCCAGCTGCCCCGCATAGCTCGCGCCGATCGCGGAGCAAATCGCGGCGATCTCGTCCTCGGCCTGAAAGGTGGTGACGTCAAACTCCTTTAGCCGCGCGAGATGGTGCAGGATCGCGCTGGCGGGCGTGATCGGGTAGCCGCCGAAGAACATCGGCAGCCCCGCCAGCTGCGCGCCCGCGACCAGCCCCAGGCTGATCGCCTCCGCGCCAGTGACGGTGCGGTACAGCCCCGCCTCAACCGGCGCGGCGGCGATATGGTGCTGGCGCAAGCCGGCGTTGCCGATCTCGGCGGTCTCGCCATAGGCGTGCCCTGCGTTGAGCGCGGCGATGTTCGCTTCTGCGAGCACGGGTGCCTTCGCGAACTTCGCCTTGAGCCAGTCGACGATCGGCTGGCGGTCGCGATCGAACATCCACAGCGACAGCCCCAGCGTCCACATATTCTTGCAGCGGAGCGCTTCCTTGTTGCCGAGCCCGAACGGCTTCACCGCGTCGAGCGTCGCCTGGCTGATGTTCAGCTTCATCAGCTGCCAGCGCGCGAGGCTGCCGTCGTCGAGCGGGTTGCTCGCGTACTTCGCCTTGTCAAGGTTGCGTTGCGTAAACTCGCCCTCATCGGCGATGATGAGACCGCCGGGGCGGAGCGCGTCAACGTTCACCTTCAGGCCAGCGGGGTTCATCGCGATCAGCACGTCGGGCTGGTCGCCCGCGGTCTCGATGTCGGTCGAGCCGAAGTTGATCTGGAACGCGGACACGCCGAACAGCGTCCCCTGCGGCGCGCGGATCTCGGCGGGGAAGTCGGGGAAGGTGGCCAGATCGTTGCCCGCCAGCGCGGTCGAGAGCGTGAACTGTCCGCCGGTCAGCTGCATTCCGTCGCCGGAGTCGCCCGCGAACCGGACGACGACCGACTCCATGGTCGGGTGGGCGGACGCTTCTTCGGGCGTCACGAGATGGGCGGTGGTCGCCATGCGAAGGTCCTTGCGGGGTGTCGTTGTTCCATCCGCTCTAGGCGCGTCTGGCGCGGTCGGCCAAGCGAGAATGAGCATCGTCGCCGCCAAGCCCGGCTTCGCGAGCAGCATAGGTTTCCTCCAAGGTCAGCATCGCCGCCACGTGCCGCCGCGCGATCGCGAGCGTGTCGTCGCCATAGCCGCCGCCGACCGCGCTCGCGAGCGGGATGCCACGCTCAATCGCCAGCCGCGCGACGAGGCGCTCGCGGCGGACCAGCCCTTCTTCGCTCAAAGCCAGTCGCCCCAGCCGATCGCCCGCGAAAGGGTCCACCCCGGCCTGGTACAGGATCAGTCCGGGCCGCTGCTCGTCGAGCATCGGCGCGAGCGTCAACTCCAGCGTCTCGAGATACTCGGCATCGCCCACTCCGTCGGGCAGCGCGACATCGCGCGTCGAGCGCGCCTTGCGGACGGGGAAGTTCTTGGCCGCGTGGATCGAGTAGGTGGCGATGCCCGGTCGCCCGGCGGTGAGCGCGGCGGTGCCGTCGCCTTGATGCACGTCGACATCTACGATCAGGACCCGCCCGACGTCGCCCTCCTCGACCAGCCGCACCGCCGCGAGCGCGAGATCGTTGAACACGCAATAGCCCGCCCCCGTGCTCGCCAGCGCATGGTGGCTCCCGCCCGCCGTGTTGGCAGCGTAGCCGTGCGCCAGCGCGAGCCGGGCGGCGAGCCAGGTGCCGCCCGGGACGGCTGTTGCACGCCGCGCCACCTCTGGCGTGACGGCAAAACCGATCCGCCGTTCCTTGTCGCGCGGCACTCGTGCCTCCAGCACCTCGGCGACGTAATCGGACTCGTGGACCGCCTCCAGCCAGCGGCGCGGCATCGGGTCGGGCGTGTGCCAGGCGACCCGCTCGCGCTCGCCGCGCAGCACGTCGCGGATCGCGCCGTTCTTGCTCCAGCGGTAGGTCGCCCGGGGGGGGGGCGCGGTGACGTAATCGGTGTGGTGGACGACATGGATCACCTCGGCCTAGATAAGCGTCCCCGCCCCGCCCCGCTACCCGGGAGACTGTATGACCGACGCAGCAAGCCCTTTCGTCCGCCCCGACGTGCGTCAGTTCCTCGCCTATCTCAACGCCCTGCCCGGCCCGCGAACGCACGAGGTCGAGCCCGCCGCCGCGCGCGCGATGATGGCGGCGATGAAGGACCTCGCCGACCCGCCGATTGGCGAGCTGGCGATCGTGCGCGACCTCTCGATCCCCGGCCCGGCGGGCACGATCCCCGCCCGGCTGTTCGATGCGCGCGAGCGGCGTGAGCCGGGGCCGGCGGTGGTGTTCTTCCACGGCGGCGGGTTCGTGATCGGCAATCTCGACACCCACGCCAGCTTCTGCGCCGAGATCGCGCGGGTGCTCGACCTGTCGGTCGTGTCGGTCGACTACCGGCTCGCGCCCGAGGTGCGCTGGCCCGCCGCGCCGGACGATTGCGAGGCGGCGGCGCGCTGGGTGGCGGGCAGCCCTACGGAGCTCGGGCGCGCGGTGACGAGCCTCGTGCTGTGCGGCGACAGCGCGGGCGGCAACCTCGCGATCGTGGTGGCGATAGACCTGCGCGACAGCCCCGCGGCCGTGCCGGTGATCGTGCAGGCGCCGATCTATCCGGTCGTGGCGC
>CAXSEO010000118.1:0-7029 GCA_964235525.1 uncultured Sphingomonas sp.
GGGCGCGGGCGTCGGCGCGGGACTGGCGCTCGCGGGCTGCGACCGGCTCGGCAACGTCCCCGCGATGCAACGGGTGCTGTTCAGCGCCGAACCCCTCAACCGGGTGCTCCAGCGGTCGGTCGCCAGCCCGGAGGCGCTCGCGCCCGAGTTCAGCCGCGCCGATATGTCGCCGATCTTCCGCGTCAACGGCACCGCCAACCCGAACACCCCCGCCTATGACGCGATGGTCGCGAATCGTTTCGCCGACTGGCGGCTGGAGGTCGGCGGGCTCGTCGCGCGCGCACTGAGCCTCTCGCTCGCGCAGCTGCGCGCCATGCCCGCGCGTACGCAGATCACCCAGCATGACTGCGTAGAGGGGTGGAGCGCGATCGGGCAATGGCACGGGCCGATGCTCGGCACGCTGCTCCACGCGGCGGGGGTGCTTGGGCGCGCACGTTACATCGTGCTGACCTGCGCGGACCTGTTCGGGGGGCAGCCTTATTACGAGTCGATCGACCTGATCGACGCGTTCCACCCGCAGACGATCCTCGCCTGGGCGATGAACGGGCATCCGCTCAAGGTCGAGCATGGCGCGCCCATCCGCCTGCGGGTCGAGCGCAAGCTGGGCTACAAACATGCCAAATACGTGATGCGCATCGACGCGGTCGCTGATTACCGGACCGTGCGCGGGGGCAAGGGCGGTTATTGGGAGGATTCGACCGGCTATGACTGGTATGCCGGGATTTAACCTAGGATGCTGGCGAGAACGGCTCGGGATGATTAGCAAGCGCGCATGGCCCTGATCGACCGATTTCTGTCCCGCGTGGTCCGGCGCGGCGAGCTTACCCTGACCACCGCCAACGGTCGCCGCCGTACCTTCGGCGTCCCCGACCCGGTGCTCGCGCCGGTCGCGATCCGGTTCACCGACGACAAGGTGATCCGCGACATCCTGCGCGATGCGTCGCTGGGTGTCGGCGAGTCGTTCATGGACGGGCGGCTGGTGATCGAGCGGGGCGACATCTTTCAGCTGATCGAGCTCGCGCAAGCGAACGCGCGGTTCGAGGACGGGCGTCCGTCCGCGACCGCGCCGGGGTTGCGCTCGCGACTGGCCGGGACGCTGCGCCACCAGTTCTTCACCCGCAACGCCGCGCGGCGCGCCAAGCGCAACGTCGCGCGCCATTACGACTTGTCCGACCGCTTGTACGACCTGTTCCTCGACGCCGACCGGCAATATAGCTGCGCCTATTATTTCGACCCGGCGAACACGCTCGAGCAGGCACAGCTCGACAAGAAGGCGCACATCGCCGCCAAGCTCGCGCTAGAGCCCGGGATGCGGGTGCTCGATATCGGCTGCGGCTGGGGCGGGCTGGCCTTGTACCTGCACGAGAAGACCGGCGCGGAGGTGCTTGGCGTCACGCTGTCGGAGGAGCAGCTGCGCGTCGCCCGCGCGCGCGCGGAGGCGGCGGGGGTGGCGGACAAGGTGCGCTTCGAGCTGATCGACTATCGCGCGGTGACGGGCGCGTTCGACCGCGTCGTCTCGGTCGGCATGTTCGAGCATGTCGGGCCGAAGAATTACCGGGCGTTCCTGACCACCTGTCGCGGGCTGCTGACCACCAGGGGCGTCGCGCTGCTCCACACCATCGGGCGCGCGGACGAACCGGGCTTCACCGACGCGTTCACCGACCAATACATCTTTCCCGGCGGCTATATCCCCGCGCTGTCGGAGATCGTCCGCGCCAATGACGGGCTGCACTGGTACATCAGCGACGTGGAGGTGCTGCGGCTCCACTATGCCTATACGATCAAGGCATGGTACGAGCGCACGGTCGCCGCGCGCGAGCAGATCGTGGCGCTGTACGACGAGCGCTTCTACCGGATGTGGTGCTATTACCTCGCGGGCGCGCATGCGGCGTTCGCGTGGGGGCAGCTGGTCAACTACCAGATCCAGTTCACCCGCGACCGCTACGCGTTGCCGATCACGCGCGATTACATGGTGGAGGCGGAGCGGAGGTTAAAAGGGTGACAATTTCGCGCTACAGATACGTTATGTGTGGATTGACTTCCGGGTCCGAGATGTCCGCATAGCGAGACACCGCCAGTTCCTCCCCCGGCACGGGGAAGATCAGGGTGGCGGCGCGGAGTACGGCAAGGCGAGGCCGCCCGCCTCTACACCAGCCCCGCCCGCAGCGTCGCGCGGACCCCCGGCGCGGCCTGTTCGTACTCGACCACCGATTGCAGGCTCTGCGCCATCGCGCGGATCAGCTTGGTGCCGAGGCCCGTGCCGCGCGGCTTCATGTCGGCGCTCATGCCGACCCCGTCATCCTCCACCGCCAGCCGGAACGCCGCGTCGCCGTCGCGCGCCAGCGCCACGCGCACCTCGCCCGCCGCGCCCGGATAAGCGTATTTGCATGCGTTGCTGACCAGCTCGGTGACGATCACGCCCAGCGACACCGCGCGGTCGGTGGGCAGCCGGATCGGGTCGGCGTGGAGCAGCAGGCGGCGCGGCGCGGCGTCGGTCGACCAGGTCGCGCGCAGCTCGTCGACCAGCGCGGCGAGATATTCCTGCATGTCGACCTGCTCGACATCGTTCGAGGTATAGAGCCGCCGGTGGACCTGCGCGATCGCACTGATCCGCCGCTGCGTGTCCTCCAGCGCGTCCTTCGCGGCCGCGTCGGCGAGCGCGCCCGCCTGCAGCGACACCATCGCCGAGACCAGCTGGAGCGAGTTGGCGACCCGGTGGTTGACCTCTTTCAGCAGCGCCTCCAGCCGCGCGTTGCTGCTCCGCAGCTCCGCCTCGGCGGTTGCTTTCTCACGGGCCAGCTGCGCGCGCGCGCGGACCGCCTCGAACGCGGCGGCGAGCAGGTCGAAGAAGTCCTCGCCCACCGTCTTGACGACATAGTCCGCCGCGCCCGCCTTGAGCGCGGCGACCGCGATCCGGCCTTCCTCCGACCCGGTGACATAGACCACCGCGGGCGCATCCGGGAGCGCGCGCAGCCGGGCGAGCGTCTCCAGCCCGTCCATGCCGGGCATGTAGTGGTCGACTGCGATCAGGTCGAACCGTTCGGCCCCCGCGAGCGCCACCCCCGCCGCGCCGCCATCGGCCAGCGTCACGTCGTAACCTCGCCGCGTCAGCGCGCGCTGGGTCAGCCGCCGCAGCCCGGCGTCGTCATCGATGTAGAGGACGCGCGCGCCCGTCATCCATGCTCTTCGACGTCGGGAACCTGGATCACCGACAGGAACAGCCCGAGCTGGCGGATCGCCTGTGCGAAGCTCTCATAGTTGACCGGCTTGGTGATATAAACGTTGCAGCCCAGGTCGTAGCAGCGCTGGATCTCGACCTTGTCGTCGGTGGTGGTCAGCACCACGACCGGCGCGCGCTTGAGTCCCCCCGACCCTTGCGACTTGATCCGTGCGAGGATGTCGGTGCCGCTCATGTCGGGCAGGTTGAGGTCGAGCAGGATCATCGCGGGGCCGTTGTGCGAGGGCCCCTCCCGGTCGTTGAACAGATAATCGAGCGCGCTGGTGCCGTCGGTGAAATGCCGGATGTCGTTGCTGATCCCGGCGCGGCGGATGTTCTTCTCGATCAGCCGGGCATGGCCGTCGTCGTCCTCGATCATCACGATGTTGACGCTGTGGTGCGCGTTCATTTGCGTCAGGCTCCGGGCTCGATCGGCAGGTGGAGGCGGAAGGTGGTGCCTTGCCCGAGTTCGCTGGTCATGTCGACGGTGCCGCCCAATCGATAGGCGAGCGCACGGACATGCGCGAGGCCGATGCCCTCGCCCGGCTTGTCCTGCGCGCCCGAGCGGCGGAACAGGTCGAACACGCGGGCATGATCGGCGGGGGCGATGCCGCGACCGTTATCCGCGACCGCATAGGTTACGCGCGACGCCGTCGCCTCGCCCGACACGGTGATCCGCCCGGGGCGGTCGGGCTGGAGATATTTGGCGGCGTTCTCGACCAGGTTGGACAGAATCTGCTCGACCGCCAATCGGTCGCTCGTCACCGGCGGCAGCGGTGCCTCGATCGCCAGCACCGTGCCGTCGCTGTCGAGCTGGTGCGACATGGTGTCGCGGATGCCCGCGACCAGCGCCTCCATGTCGAGCCGTTCGGGGGTGATCACGCGGCGACCTTCGCGTGACAGCCGGAGGATCGCGTTGATCAGCCGGTCCATCTTGCCGGTGGCGGTGCGGATGAAGCCGATCGCCTCGGGCAGGTCGACCCGCGCCGCGTCGCGCGCGTCGGCGGTGAGCAGCCGCGGTGCATCAGCCTCGGCCCGGTCGACCAGCTCGGCAAGCGAGCGCGCGGCCTCCTCCAGCTCGGCGGTGAAGCCCATGACGTTGACCAGCGGCGAGCGCAGATCGTGGCTGACGATATAGGCGAACCGCTGGATCTCCTCATTGGCGCGCGACAGGTCGGCGGTGCGGGTCGCGACCTGCTCCTCCAGCGTGTCGTTGAGGACGCCCAGGCTGTCGCGCGAGGCGGTGAGGTCGCGGGTGAAGCGTCGGATGACGAAAAACGAGATAGCCGCGACCAGCGCGAGCAGCAGCCCCGCCACGCTCAGCACCGCGTAGAAGGCGCGCGCACTCGCCCGCTGACTGGCGTTGCGGAGCACGAGCAGGCCGCTCTCCTCCCCGAACATCGCGGCGAAACGGGCGCGGATCGCCAGCATCTGGCGGCTGTCGAGCTCGCCCGCGAAGCGCGCCTGCGCCGCCGCGCGTGCGTCGGTGCCGGCTCCGGCCGCGAGGCGCATGGTCGCGCGCTGTCGGCCGAGCTGGACCGCGAGCAGCGGTCGCAGCGTGCGTAGGTTGGCCTGCTGGCGCGGGTTGTCGGCCGTCATCGTCCCGAGGTGATCGAGATTGGCCGCGAGCGCCGCCGAGTCACGGCGATAAATCCCGTCCAGCTCGGTGCGGGTGACCGGGCCGGGCGCGAGGAGATAGCCACGCCGCGTCGTCTCCATCCGCTCCAGCACCCGCTCCGCCTGCGAGATGTGCAATTGAACTAAGTAGGTGTGGTTGACCCAGGCCTGGTGCGTCGCGGCCCTTTGTACCACCCATAGCGCGTTCAGGCCCGCCACGGTGAGACTGATGAACCCCAGGGCCATGAACGCCAGGATCACGCGGCCGAAGCGATCCTCCGACACTGTCAACCGCTGCGCGAGCGGCGACGCCGGGGTGAGCCAAGCCGAGCGGACGGCCGCCGTCGCGCGCGGGTCAGCGTCGGCCATGGTGTGCCGGGAGCGATGCGCGCGACCGTTGGACGACCGGCGCGACAGGTTGGTACTGCCTCGCGTTCACCCCTTCGACGCTCACCCGTTCACCCTTCATGGTCGCGGCGCTAACATAGGTGGAGGAGGTTATACAAAGGTTGTAAGGAGGGGCTTCTTGGCCCGCGTCGCGGCGAAGCCGCGCCGTCGATCGGGTTCGGCTGGTGCCGACCCGTCTGGGGCACTCCGCAAAACAGTACTTTGCGGGGTGCCCTCGGCCGGGCTTGCGCGAGTCAACCGGGCATAACCGCTCGCCGCGCTGCGCCGCTACAGCAACAACTCCTGCGCGGTCATCCGCCCGACATGCCCGCCGCCGCGCCGCCGCGCCATCTCCGTCTCGGCGGTGAAGCGGACGTCGAGGTCGCGGTCGCCAAGGAAGCCGATCAGCACCTCCTCCTCGATCTCGCGCCATTCCTTGCCCCGGTCGGGGCCGTAGCGGACGCGCGGGAGCAGCCCCGGCACCTTCGACCATTCGATCAGCTGCGCGGCGCTCGCCTCGTTGAGCTGGTCGCGCAGGTGGTGCGCGGTGACATAGGCGTCGGGAAACGCGCGGTGCGAGGGCAGCCCGCGCTCGTGCACCATGCCGTGCGGCTTGCGCCAATAACGCAGCACCTGGTTGGAGAAGGCGGGGCTGTCGGGCCACAGCCGGAGCGCGCATTTCCAGGTGCAGATCCAGTCCGCGCCGTGGGTCAGGTTGGGGGTGCAGAACTGTTCCTCGAAGCTCGCGCGGTGCGCCGCCAGCGCGAGGCGGCGGGGGTAGGGGTCGAGCACCCGGCGCGCGACATCGTGCCACCACGGCGCATCCGCGACCTGCTCGTCGAGGATATGGTGCACTGCCTGCGTGACCGGCGGGATCAGGCGCCCCGGGTTGACGAGGATCGCGCCGCCCTCGCCTTCCAGTTCCCAGCGCCCGTCCGCGCCGAGCGCCACGTCCTGCCAGCCGATCTCCAACACCGCGTGCGCGGGCGGCGCGTTGCCGGTGGTCTCAAGGTCGATGACGCGGACGATCTGCGGTGGAGCCATGCCCGCCTATGTGGACGCACGCACAAGGTCGCGCCAGTACGCCCCAGCCTCGATTAGTGCCACGCCTGCGGCCCTCGCGTGACGCCGCTCACCGCCAGCTGCTCGTCGACCTGCGCCATCAGCCGGTCGACTCCCGCCTGATCCTTCGCCTCGGCGCGCGCGACAAGCACGTCCTGCGTGTTCGACGCGCGCAGCAGCCACCAGCCGTCGGCGGTGGAAACGCGCGCGCCGTCGGTGCGGTCGACCCGTGCGCCCTCGGCGACGAGCCGGTCGAGCACCTCGTCCACGACCACGAACTTGCGCGTGTCGTCGACCTGGAAGCGCAGCTCGGGCGTCGTCACCAGCGTCGGCATTGCGCTCTTGATCTCGGTCAGCGAGCGGCCGGTCGCGTGCACCGCGCGGATCAGCCGCACGGCGGCATATTGCGCGTCATCGAAGCCGTAATAGTCCTGTGCGAAGAAGATGTGCCCGCTCATCTCGCCCGCGAGCGGGGCGCCGGTCTCCTTCATCCGGGTCTTGATGAGAGAGTGGCCGGTCTTCCACATCATCGGCGTGCCGCCGAGCTCGGCGATGCGGTCGAACAGCGCCTGGCTCGCCTTTACATCGGCGATGATCGTCGCGCCCGGCTCCGCGCGCAGCACCGGCTCGGCGAGGATCGCGAGCAGCTGGTCGCCCCACACCACGCGGCCCAGCCCGTCGACCGCGCCCAGCCGGTCGCCATCGCCGTCGAACGCGAGGCCGAAGTCGAGGCCCTTGTCCGCAAC